>DOIV01000105.1:13766-15177 GCA_003511845.1 Flavobacteriaceae bacterium
CATTAGTAGGTTTAGTTGTTGGTGGGGTTATATCATCAGTAACTGAATATTATACAGGTTTAGGTAAAAAACCAATTTTAAATATTGTACAAAAATCAGCCACAGGTGCTGGTACAAATATCATTGCAGGTTTAGCAACAGGGATGATTTCTACATTCCCAACAGTAATTTTATTTGCTGCTGCAATTTGGTCTTCTTATGCTTTTGCAGGGTTTTATGGTGTTGCAATGGCAGCATCGGCAATGATGGCAACTACAGCTATGCAATTAGCTATTGATGCTTTTGGACCTATTGCAGATAATGCAGGTGGAATTGCAGAAATGAGCGAACAAGATCCTATTGTTAGAGAACGTACTGATATTTTAGATACTGTTGGTAATACAACGGCAGCAACAGGTAAAGGTTTTGCTATTGCTTCTGCTGCATTAACTTCATTAGCACTTTTTGCTGCTTATGTAACATTTACAGGTATTGACGGAATTAACATTTTTAAAGCACCAGTTTTAGCCATGTTATTTATTGGTGGAATGGTGCCTGTTGTATTCTCTGCTTTGGCAATGAATGCTGTTGGTAAAGCGGCTATGGAAATGGTATATGAAGTAAGACGTCAGTTTAAAGAAATTCCAGGAATTATGGAAGGTACTGGGAAACCAGAATACGATAAATGTGTTAAAATATCTACAGAAGCATCGTTAAAAGAAATGATGCTACCAGGTTTATTAACTATCGGATTTCCATTAGTAATTACTTTTGTACCGATGTTATTCGGAATGGATAATTTAATGATTGCTGAAATGTTAGGTGGTTATATGGCTGGTGTTACGGTGTCTGGTGTGCTTTGGGCAATCTTCCAAAACAATGCTGGTGGTGCTTGGGATAATGCAAAAAAATCTTTTGAAGCAGGAGTAATGATTAATGGTGAAATGACGCACAAAGGTTCTGCTGCTCACGAAGCTGCAATTACTGGAGATACCGTTGGTGACCCGTTTAAAGATACCTCTGGACCTTCAATGAACATCTTAATTAAATTAACCTGTCTTATCGGATTGGTAATTGCTCCTATTTTAGGAGGGCATGACGCAGATTCAAATCATGCTGATATGAATACTGTTGAGGTTACAGAAACAGTAGCTAACAATACAACAACTGAAATGAAGGTTTTAGTAAAGAATAAAAATGGAGAAAAAAATGCAACTGTGATTACAACTACTGAAGTTAATGGTAAAAAAGAAGTGAAAGTTGAAACTTTAGAAGGTAGTGAAGTTGATCTTTTAGTAGCGAATCGTCACTAGAAATAATTTAAATTATAACATAAAAAAAGCGAACTGAAAAGTTCGCTTTTTTTATTTATACTCATTACAAATAGGAACCCGAAAAGTCAGGTTCAATAATTTAAGACCGTTGCAATAAA
>DOIV01000106.1 GCA_003511845.1 Flavobacteriaceae bacterium
TTTTAGGTATTACAATAACAGACAAATTGTTATTAAAAGGCAATACTTTTTCAGCAAATAAACTTTCTTCACAATCTTCAAGATGTAAACCTAACTTATCCATGACTTTAATTGTCAAGTCAGAGGGTTGCCCAAAAGAATTGCTAGTAAAAACAATAAAAGCAATGATAGATATATAGTTTTTCATATTTTAAAGTACTGAATCATACCATACTAATTTGTATTGCAAGATAGTGATTCTAAACGATTACGTTCGGCTAGGTGTCAGAAATCTCATACCAACGCAAGTTCAAACCTTCTTATTCATAAAAAAAATCTTCAACAAAATATAAACCGATTTTTAACAAAGCGTTATGTGAAGCTTGATTGCCCATTTCAGTGATACCGTAAATAGTTTTGAGTTTCATGGTCTCAAAAGCATATTGAAGAGCAGCTATACCAGATTCAGTAGCATAGCCTTTTCCCCAAAATCGTTTCATTAAACGATAACCAACGTCATAATAATTGGTAAAACCATTCATTGGTTCTTCTATGTTTAACTTTAACCCAGACCAACTCATAAACTGTTGAGTTTCTTTATGAATTACTGCCCACTTACCAATACCTCTTTCTATATATTGTTGTTGTAAAGAATCAATATATTTTTGTGATTCTTCAATCGTTTTAAAAGGTTTATTACCAAGATATTTATGCACTTCAGGATCTGAGTCTAAATCAAACATAGCCTCTAGATCAGTTTGTACTATCTCTCTTAAAATCAATCGGTCTGTCTCTACAAAAATCTCCATAAACTATTTATCTTTGTTTGCAATTAACAGGGTATTCGTATTATTCACTTTTTCATATTTTGCCGTTTTGTATTGATTTCGTTTTAAGAAACTAATAATATTCTCTAATTTTTTATCTTGTTCTTCTAAGGATGCATTACATAAAATCGTTGAACTAGAATTGCATATATTCTGCCAAAAGGGAAGCTCTAAAAATGGAGAAGGAACTTTAGTATCAATATATAAATCGATAATAATCAGATCGAATTTCTTTGTATTGAGTTGCATAAATAATTGAGCATCCTCACAAATAATTTTCAAATTTTCACCCTCAATAATATCAAATTATTCTTTTGCAATTTTGAGTATTACAGGATCAATATCTATGGCTGTAATATGATTTTGATAGTTAAAATCGTCTTGTAAGGTTTTGATAACGCTTCCGCCACCCATACCTAAAATTAGGGTTTTTTTAGTTTTAGTTAAATCTATTTTTTCTAAACCAATTTTTAAAATTAGTTGTAAAGAGCCATACGAATAATTGGCGTTTTTTGAATCTAAATGTTTCTTGCCATTGTACCAAGTAATTTCCAACGCTCCACTAATTTCTGAATGTATTTTTTTGGTTATGGGATAAATATAGCTGAGAATTTTTTTCATATTGGTCAAAATTACAATTATTTTATAAGAGTTTTATAATTTATAATCACATCATAACTCATTTGTTTTTAACTAATTATAAAAAATATTATTCATTTACAAACGACTACATTCATTTACAAACGAAAGTAACTATTTATCAACCAGCTAAAATTTGGATGTGGTTGTAGGTTTGCAGTGTCAATAGTTTTAGGACGAACTTAAAACATGACTTAACTGTTTAACCATTAAAAATAAATATTATGAACGCACTTAGAAACAAAGTACAGTTGATCGGAAACTTAGGAAAAAACCCAGAAATCATCACATTAGATTCTGGTAAAAAATTAGCGAAATTTTCAATCGCAACTAATGAAAATTACAAAAATGCAAAAGGCGAAAAAATTACAGACACCCAATGGCATAATGTTATTGCTTGGAACAAAACTGCAGAAATTGTAGAAAAGTATTTAGTGAAAGGTAATGAAGTTGCTATAGAAGGTAAGTTAACAACCAGGTCTTATGAAGATAAGGCAGGTGAAAAGAAATATATCACCGAAATAATCGTTAATGAGTTATTAATGCTTGGAAACAAAAATAGCTAAGCAAGAGAAAAAGTGAAAGGCCATCTGAGAAGATGGTCTTTTTTCTTTTTAAAAAATTTCAATAAACAAAACGTCATATCAAATTTGATAATTACCTTTGTATAAATTAGAAACTTATGCTAAAGTCAAACTTTTGGTACTATGTAATTATGGTTATTGTAATTCTACATATTGTAGTGGGATTCGGATATTTATTCTACAAACTATCTCCAAAAAAAAGTGACAAATCACAAAAAGAAAAATCAAAAGAAGACAACGATTTATAATAACTGGTTTTGAGACCATATTTTAGTCAGTAAAGAACAATATTACTTCATTTAATTGAAGTATTCGTAAAACTTTATCAAGGTTCTTAACCTTTGCTAAAGCTTTACTATCTTTACGGCTTAATTTTAAGTCTATAAAATATGTCTGTACAACCAAAGTTAGAACGTTTTAACCAAAATGTATTATCGAAGTTTAGAATTTACAACAGTATTTTCACAACACTCCCTTTTAATACCATTACAAAAACAGGTGTATTATTACCCTTGTTTCAAGAAACTTGTAAAAAAGGCTTTGCTAACGGAGAAAATCCTACAGATATAGTTGCTTCCTTTTTTAAAAAATACCAAGCAAGACGCTCTCATGAAAGTCAATTGAATTTAATATTCAGGTTTATCCAATACATTGAAAGACAAGTAGTGTTATTTGACGCTATTGAAGATGCTGCCTTTACTAAGATTAATAATATGAATGGAGTAGGAACTTTAAGAAGCCTTAAAGAAGATGCAGTAGCCAAGAATAAATTAGACAATTTACAAGAATATTTAGAAGAATTTAAAGTTCGAATTGTATTGACAGCTCACCCAACACAATTTTACCCAGACAGTGTGTTAGGTATCATAACTGATTTAACAGAAGCAATAAAGATTGATGATTTATCAACTATTAATAATTTGCTGGCACAATTAGGTAAAACACCCTTTTTTAAACATAAAAAACCAACGCCTTACGATGAGGCTGTAAGTTTAATCTGGTATTTAGAGAATGTTTTTTATGATTCTTTTGGTTCAATTTTTAATTATATTCAACAAAATATTTTCAATAATGAAAAGATAAATAATGAAATTATAAACATTGGTTTTTGGCCTGGAGGCGATAGAGATGGAAACCCATTTGTTACACCAGAAATTACACAAAATGTAGCTATAAGGCTTAAACAGACTATTCTTAAAAACTATTATAAAGATATTAGGCGTTTAAAACGTAAACTTACTTTTAGAAGTGTCGAAAAACGGATGGATAATTTAGAAAAAAAACTGTATCAAAGCAGTATCAACAAACAAGCAAATCACAGTATTAGTTTGGAAGAATTCGTTACTGAAATTAAAGAAATTAAGGCAATAATTATAAAAGATCACCAATCACTATATCTATCTGATATTAATAGTCTCCTTAATAAAACACACCTATTTGGTTATCATTTTGCTATTTTAGATATTAGACAAGATAGTAGAGCACATCATGCTGTGTTTACAGATATGGTAAATGGTTTATTAGCCACTGGTAGTAAAATATTTCCTAAAAATTATCATGAACTCTCTGAGAAGAAACAAGTTAAAATTCTATCTAAAATAGAAGGAAAAGTTGATTTATCGTTATTTAAAAACGAAGACACACTTAAGGCCTTAAATACAATAAGAATTGCTAAGGAAATTCAAGATAGTAATGGTGAACGTGCTATACATCGTTATATCATCAGCAATACACAAACTACCTTGCATGTGATGCAATTGTTTGCTATGTTAAAATTAGTTGCTTTTCATGACGAATTAACCATGGATATCGGACCTCTTTTTGAAACCATAACAGATTTAGAAAATGCCCATTTGGTAATGGAAGATTTGTATACCGATCCGATGTATAGCAAACATTTAAAGAAACGAAAAAACAAGCAAACCATAATGCTTGGTTTTTCTGATGGTACTAAAGATGGTGGCTATTTAATGGCAAATTGGGCTATTTTTAAAGCCAAAGAGCGTCTAACAGAAATGTCTAGAAAATACGGAGTTACTGTAATGTTTTTTGATGGTCGTGGTGGTCCGCCAGCACGAGGAGGTGGAAAAACACATCAGTTTTATTCTTCATTAGGCCCAACTATTGAAGACAAACAAGTACAACTAACTATTCAAGGACAAACCATAAGTTCAAATTTCGGAACCTTAGATTCTTCTAGATACAATCTAGAACAATTGATAAGTTCTGGAATTCACAATCGAGCAAAATCTAATTTACCCATGTCTAAAACAGATAAGAGAGTAATGGATAAATTAGCTGATTTAAGCTATCAAGCCTATGTAAGTTTTAAAAGCCATGAGATGTTTGTGCCATATTTAAAACGAATGAGTACTTTAAAATACTATTCGAAAGCAAATATTGGTAGCCGACCTTCAAAACGAGGGAAATCTGATGCTTTAGTATTTGAAGATTTAAGAGCCATTCCTTTTGTAGGATCTTGGAGTATGTTAAAACAAAATGTACCTGGTTTTTATGGTGTTGGTACAGCTTTAAAATATTATGAAGATAAAAATCAATTTGATAAAGTAGCTGCTTTATATCTAAACTCAAAATTCTTTAAAACATTGATTGAAAACAGTATGATGTCTCTATCTAAATCATTTTTTGACTTGACAAAATACATGTCTGAAAACGAAGAATTTGGTGCGTTTTGGGATATTATTTATACCGAATATGAAACTACAAAACGTTTGTTATTAAAGCTAACAGGTGCAAAAGTATTAATGGAAAACGAACCTGCAATGAAAGCATCAATAGATATAAGAGAGTCTATTGTATTGCCATTATTAACCATTCAGCAATATGCACTTAAAAAGATACAAGAGTTAGAAAAAGAAACACCAAAAGACAAAGAGCAAATTGCTATTTATGAAAAAATTGTAATGCGTTCTCTGTTTGGTAATATTAATGCAAGTAGAAATTCGGCTTAGTTTTAATGAAACTATTCATACATCTTTTTATAGTACTCTTTATAAGAACCTGAAGTGATATTATTCATCCACACTGAATTTTCTAAATACCAATCTATGGTTTTTGACAAACCTTGTTCAAAAGTTACCGAAGGTTTCCAACCCAATTCATTACTTAACTTGGTTGCATCAATAGCATAACGCCTGTCATGCCCTGCTCTATCCGTAACATAGGTAATCAATTTTTCTGCTGTTTCTTTTTCTTGACCTAATTTTTCGTCCAATTGCTTGCATAATAAATGAATCAAATCAAGATTTGTCCATTCATTAAATCCGCCAATATTATAGGTTTCTTCATTTTTCCCTTTATGGAAAATAATATCAATTGCTGTAGCGTGATCTTCAACATACAACCAATCACGAGTGTATTGACCATCACCATAAACAGGTAAACTTTTACTCGTTTTTATATTATTGATAAATAACGGAATCAATTTTTCAGGAAACTGATTGGCTCCATAATTATTAGAACAATTACTTATAACAAAAGGCATTTTATACGTATTACCAAAAGACCTAACAATATGATCTGACGAGGCTTTTGATGCTGCATAAGGCGATTGCGGATCGTAAGAAGTGGTTTCTGTAAACAATCCTGTTTTTCCTAAAGAACCATAAACTTCATCCGTTGAAACGTGATAAAACAATTTATCTTCATAATTATCTTGCCACAACCCACGAAAAGCATTCAATAAATTTGCTGTACCCAATACATTGGTTTCAATAAAATCATTTGGGTTGGTAATAGATCTGTCTACATGACTTTCAGCCGCCAAATGAATTACCGCATCAAATTGATATTTTTGGAATAAATTATTGATAAAATCAATATCCTTTATATTTCCTTTTACAAAAGTATAATTAGAAGCTTTTGAAATGTCAGCAATATTTTCAAGATTACCAGCATAAGTCAAGGCATCTAAATTATAAATATGATAATCAGGATATTTATTTACAAATAATCGTACAACATGCGACCCAATAAAGCCAGCTCCTCCAGTAATTAATATGTTTTTCATTTCTCTTTTTCTTTTCCGCTGAAGCGGTATTTTTTTATTAATTTTAATTTTTATAGTGTTTTCTGCCATTGCCATGCAGAAGCTAAGGCATCCTCTAAGCTAATATTAGCTTTCCATTTAAGCTCATTTTGAGCTAAAGAAGTATCGGCATAAGCTTCTGTAATATCACCTTCACGGCGGTCTACTATTTTATAATTTAATTTTGTCTGTGTCGCTTTTTCAAAGGCTTTAATCACATCTAACACAGAACTTCCTTTCCCTGTGCCAATATTAAACACTTCAAATGAGGTTTTATTATCTTTATTTAACAACCTTTTCATTGCAACCGTATGTGCTTTTGCTAAATCAACTACATGAATATAGTCTCGTACCGCTGTGCCATCTGGTGTTGGATAATTACCACCAAAAACAGAAAGTTCAGCTCTAATTCCTGCTGCAGTCTGTGTCACAAAAGGAATTAAATTTTGAGGTACGCCAATAGGCAATTCTCCAATTTTTGCTGTTTCATGAGCTCCAATCGGATTGAAATATCGTAAGGCAATGGCATTCAAATCTGAAACTTTACAAGTATCTGAAATGATATCCTCACCCATTTGTTTTGTTTTCCCATAAGGAGATTCTGCTGTTTTAAACGGTGCTTCTTCTGTTATTGGCATACTATCTGCTTGTCCGTAAACGGTACATGAAGAACTGAAAATAAAATTTTTGATATTATTTGCTCTCATTTCTTCCAACACATAAATGAGTGTTGAGATATTATTATGATAATATTTTAAAGGTTTTTCAACACTTTCACCTACCGCTTTTGATGCTGCAAAATGGATAACTCCTGCAATAGTATGGTGTTTTTTAAAAAACTGTTGAACGGATTCTTGATTTTTTAAATCTAGATTTTCATAGAGTGGTTTTTTACCCGTTATGGAAGTAATTTTATCTAATACATCTAAAGTAGAATTTGAAAGATTGTCAATAATTACAACTTCATACCCTTCATTTTGTAATTCAACTACGGTATGCGAACCGATAAAACCTAAACCTCCTGTTACTAATATTTTGCTCATAAATTAACTATTCACAAAGCTTAAAACAGCTTCCGTAATATATTGTAATTGATCTTCTTCAAATTCTGTATGTATTGGTAATGACACCACTGTTTTACACAACTCATTGGTTATGGTAAAATCCGCTTCATTATAACGACTATCAGCATATGCTTTTTGATTGTGTAATGGTACAGGATAATAAATAGCAGAAGCAATATTTTTATCAGACAAGTGTTTTTGTAAAGCTGCTCTATCCACACCATTTAATACCAAAGTATATTGATGAAAAACATGTGAGGTAAAAGAACTTGTTATTGGGGTAATTAATTTATCAGTACTTGCAAATGCATTGTTGTAATATTCTGCCACTTTCAGTCTCGCACTACAATAAGTGTCTAAATGTGGTAATTTTATTCTCAAAACGGCTGCTTGTATACTATCTAATCTTGAATTTACACCCACAATATCATGATAATAACGCTTGTTAATCATTCCGTGATTTATAATACCACGCAATTTATGAGCCAAATCATCATTATTGGTAAAAATCGCTCCTCCATCACCATAACAGCCTAAATTTTTTGAAGGGAAGAATGATGTTGTACCAATATCACCCATGGTACCTGCTTTTTTTGTGATCCCATCAGCAAAAGTGTAATCGGCACCAATAGCTTGTGCGGTATCTTCAATTACAAATAAATTATGAGCTTTAGCTACTTCTAAGACAGCTTCCATATTTGCACATTGCCCGAATAAATGCACAGGAATTATCGCTTTCGTTTTTGGTGTAATCGCTTTTTTCAAAGCTTCAATGTCAATATTAAAAGTATCTTGTTCAACATCAACCAAAACAGGAGTTAATTTTAATAAAGCAATCACCTCAACAGTAGCTGCAAAAGTAAAATCGGCTGTAATTACTTCATCACCTGGTTCTAAACCCAATGCCATCATTGCTATTTGCAATGCATCTGTTCCGTTAGCACAAGGAATTACATGTTTTACGTTTAGATATTTTTCTAATTCTTTTTGAAATTCTTTAACTTCTGGTCCATTTATAAAAGCCGTATTTTCTATTACGTTTAAGATAGATTTATCTACTTGACTTTTAATTTTTTGATATTGACCCTTTAAGTCAACCATTTGAATTGGTTTCATAGAATATAATTTATTACAATTAACGAACAAAAATACAAAATATTTAACGCTAATTTATATTTTAGCCATTGGATGTATTTTTTTTACAACATAGCTATAATTATTGCAGGTTTTATCCTAAAAATAATTGCACCTTTTAATAAAAAAATAAAACTTTTTATTGATGGAAGAAAAGGTGTTTTCAAAACATTAAGTAATCATTTTAACCCTACAGATAAAATTATTTGGTTTCACTGTGCATCTTTAGGTGAATTTGAACAAGGAAGACCAATACTTGAAAAATGCAAAACAGAATATCCAAATCATAAAATACTAGTTACTTTTTTCTCTCCTTCTGGTTATGAAATTCGTAAAAATCACGCTCTTGCGGATGTGGTTTGCTATCTACCGCTAGACACTAAACAGAACGCTAAAAAGTTTCTAAGCTTAGCACATCCAGAAATTGCCATAATGGTAAAATATGAATTCTGGCCTAATTTATTGCGTGAATTAAAACTTAAAGAGATAAAAACCATCTTAGTATCGGGTATTTTTAGAGACAAGCAATCCTTTTTTCAGTGGTATGGTGGTTGGATGCGAAAATCACTAAAAACCTTTGATCATTTCTTTGTTCAAAATGAAACTTCAAAAAAATTATTGAAAAAAATCGGATTTACAAAAACAACCCTTAGTGGAGATACTCGTTTTGACCGAGTTTATGAGGTTACTCAACAAGATATTGACTTTGATTTTGCAGCTCAATTTACCAAGAATAAAACAACTTTAATTGCTGGGAGTACTTGGCAAAAAGATGAAGAGTTATTGGTAAATTACATCAATAATAATGCTACAGAACAACTACGATTTATCATTGCTCCACATAACATCCATCAACAAAGTATAGAAAAACTAAAACAGAATATCTCAAAAAAAGCAATTTTATTTTCTGAAATAAAAGACCAGAATTTAGAACCATATCAAGTGTTAATTATTGACACTATTGGTATATTAACTCAAATTTACAAGTATGCTGATATTGCTTATGTTGGTGGTGGTTTCGGAACAGGAATTCATAACATTTTAGAACCGGCAACTTTTGGAGTACCCATAGTAATCGGGCCAAATTATCAAAAATTTAATGAAGCTGTTGCTTTGGTTAATTTGAAAGCTTGTGTGGTTATACATAATCCGTCAGAATTAAAAACAATTTTAAACACCTTATTTAATACTACTTCTGAACGAGAAAATAAAGGACAAATAGCAAAAGACTATATCCTTAAAAATATTGGTGCAACTAAAATGGTAATGGGTTATCTTAATAAAAATATTCCTAAAAAATAACTACCTTGTACCCAAGCTAAAATAGAACCTAGAAATGATTAGAGAAAAACTAAAAGAATATTATAGTGTTGTTTTTGAAGATGATTTAATTAATGAAATCGTAAAAGTAGGTACGTATAAAACAGTAAGGGAAAATGAACTGTTATTAGATTTAGGTGATAAATTTGATAAAATACCGTTGATATTATCAGGTGCAATTAAAATTAGCCATGAAAACTCTAAAGACGATGAAATTGCTCTGTATTTTTTAGAGCGTGGCGACACTTGTACCATTACATTTGGTTGTAGATTACACAGTGCTAAAAGCAAAGTGAGAGGTGTTGCTGAAATAGATTCTGAAATTATTTTTATTCCAATTGAAAAATTGGAAGAATGGTTGGTGAAATACAAATCATGGCGAACCTTTGTAATTGATAGCTATAATATTCGACTCTCTGAAATGTTAGAAGCTATTGATACTTTAGCCTTCATGAAAATGGATCAACGTCTGTATAAATACCTTACTGATAAGGTGAAAATTATGCGTAATCCTATGTTAAACACTACGCATAGGGATATTGCACAAGATTTGAATACTTCTAGAGTGGTAATTTCAAGATTGTTAAAACAGTTTGAAAACGATAATAAAATTAAATTGTTTAGAAATAAAATTGAAGTTTTAGATTATTAAAAACACCTCTCATGTAACTTTTGATATATAGTTCTTGATTTTCTTTGTTACTTTGCAGTCAACTAAAACTATTAATAATCATGAACTTTATTTTACAACCATGGCCATGGTATGTTGCAGGTCCACTCATAATCTTTGTCATGTTTTTGTTATTTTATGCAGGTAAAAAATTTAGCGTTTCCTCAAATTTAGAAACCATTTGTGCCATTGGAGGTGCTGGAAAAATGATGGATTTTTTCAAATTTGATTGGCGAAAAAATTCATGGAATTTAACCTTTATTTTAGGGACAATCATTGGTGGATTTATTGCTTTTCAATGGCTAACACCCAATGAAGTAGTGGCTATAAGTCCACAAACTATCCAAGATTTAACCGATTTAGGTTTCCAAAATGTAGGCGGACACTATTTACCCGATGAGATTTTTAGTACAGATGCTATTTTTTCTTTAAAAGGATTTTTAATCTTGATTGGTGCTGGTGTTTTGGTAGGTTTTGGAGCACGTTATGCTAGTGGATGTACGTCTGGTCATGCTATTGTTGGTTTAAGCAATTTAGAAATACCTTCATTAATTTCTGTAATCGGGTTTTTTATTGGAGGCTTATTTATGACATGGGTACTGCTCCCTTTAATTTTTTAAAAGAAGATAAGATGAAGAATATAAAATTTTTATTTATAGGTATCCTTTTCGGGATAGTACTCAGTAAAGCAGAAATAATATCTTGGTTTAGAATATATGAAATGTTTAAATTCCAATCTTTTCATATGTATGGTGTTATAGGTTCTGCCGTTGTGTTGGGAATTATTCTAAATTATTTCTTTAAAAAAGGAATTATCAAAACCTACTTCGGAAAACAGATTGTAATAGACCCTAAAAAGAAAGGTTTTAAAAGAAATATTTTTGGTGGGATAATCTTTGGTTTAGGTTGGGCATTAGCAGGTGCTTGTCCAGGACCTATGTTTATCTTATTGGGTAGAGGTGTTGCAGCAATTGTAGTGGTGATTTTCGGAGCATTACTAGGTGCTTTTTTATACCATGCTACTAAAAAACACCTTCCTCATTAAACTTAATAAGTTTAGATAGAATTATTTAAGTACATGACAAAAA
>DOIV01000212.1 GCA_003511845.1 Flavobacteriaceae bacterium
CATTGAAGAGTTAAAGAAAAAATTACCTTTGTCTAAATAAAATTAAAAGCTATTTCCCAATACAAAAGTTAGCAAAGATATTTCCTAATAAATCTTCAGTAGTTACTTTCCCGGTAATTTCACCTAAATGATGTAAAGCTTGTCTAATGTCAATAGCAATTAAGTCACTGCTTAAATTACTATCTATACCTTTTTGTACATTATTAATTTCTATTAAGGCTTTGTTTAAGGCTTCAAAATGTCTGCTATTACTGACAATAGTTTGGTTATTGCTTAAAGCACCTATATTTGCTAATTTGCTAAGTTCTTCTTTAAGTTTGTTAATCCCTGTTTTCTCTTTTGATGATATTAAAATTGATTGTTGAGTGTTAGATTTTAAACTTTCAATTTCTTTTTCAGAAAGTAAATCAATTTTATTAATTATTGTTAGTATTTTCTTATTCGGATATTTTTTTTGTAAATCTAAAATAGTCTTATGTCTTACGTCTAATAGTCTTGCGTCTAAACGAGAGCCATCAACAAGCAACAAAACCAATTGTGCTTTTTCAATGTTTTCAAAAGTTTTTTGAATTCCGATATTTTCAACAATATCTTTAGTTTCTCTAATACCAGCCGTGTCAATAAAACGATAAGCAACACCTTCAATAATTAAATTATCTTCAATGGCATCTCTAGTGGTACCAGCTATTTCACTTACAATGGCTTTTTCTTCATTAAGTAAAGTATTTAATAATGTTGATTTCCCTACGTTAGGTTCACCAACAATGGCAATAGGAATTCCGTTTTTCAATGCGTTGCCATAAGCGAATGATTCAATCAATCGTTTTAAAACAGACGTAATTTTATAAACAAGTTTTTGAAAATCATCTCTATTTGCAAATTCAACATCTTCTTCTGCAAAATCAAGTTCCAATTCAATTAATGATGCAAAATTGAGTAATTCCTGTCGTAGTTGTTCAATTTCATTAGAAAAACCACCACGCATTTGTTGCATGGCAATTTGATGAGAAGCTTTAGAATCAGATGCAATCAAATCAGCAACAGCTTCAGCTTGACTGAGATCTAGTTTTCCGTTAAGGAAAGCTCGTAATGTAAACTCTCCAGCATCCGCATGACGGACTCCATTTTTTAAAAATAACTGTAAAATTTCTTTTTGGATGTATACAGAACCATGACAGTTAATTTCAATTACATTTTCGCCAGTATAAGAATTAGGATTTTTAAAAATAGAAACCAAGACTTCATCAATCACACTTTTACCATCAATTATATGCCCTAAGTGAATGGTATGTGTTTTTTGATTAGTTAGATTTTTTTTATGGATAGATTTAAAAAATTGATTGACAATTTCAATAGCATTTTTTCCAGATAAACGGATGATAGCAACAGCACCTGCTCCTGAAGGTGTTGCTAAAGCAATAATGGTATCTTGTAAATTCATCCTAATAAATAATAAGTAACAAAAATATGAATTCTATTGTTCTGTTTTGTGAATTTTAAAGAATGTTTTATAATAGCCTTAAATGAGTGATTTGTAATAAATTGAATTTTATGTTGACATATATGTTGAATAACAAAACTAAAAACAATCAATTATTAGATTTAATCCCTCATTGAGGGTTTAACCTGCCTGACGGCAGTCAGATTCCCCGAGGATTGCCTCGAAATAGAAAACTGTTTTGTTCGTGATTATACCCTGTACCCCTTCCTGCGGCAGGCTTGGGGCGAGGTAGTTGATTTACAGTCGTGTGTGGATTTATTTTACCATTTGTGAATGTCTATTAAATAAAGATAAAGTTTTGGCAATAGATAAACATGGAAGGGGAGGGCTATTATGAATTTTAGAATTGGTAAGATTCTTTATCCATTTCTATGCATACCGAAGTTTTTTTTTGATTAGGATTACTTGGATTGCATCTTTTATTTCATTTTTCCTATAATAAATGCTACAAAATAGAGTAATTGAAAATAATCAAATCACCCATTTTCCTTGAAATTCATATAATTAAATAAAACAGTTAATTGTATTTTTAGTTTTTTGAATTTAATTTAAAATATTTTGGTTGGTAAATGAGATCAACTTTTTGATTTAAGAACCTCAATACCAACGTATTAATGTTTTTTAGAAAACTACCCATTTACCATGAGTTTTAAAATCACCCAGTTTCACTATTGACTAGTATGTATATGGTGCATATATTTGTATTCAATAAAGCGTATAATAGATTCGGTTTTTTTACGTTATATAATTAATACTAAAATTAGGGGAGAAAGGAGAGAAGTGAAAATTATAACTACGAGTAACTTTTCTCCTTCATTAAAAATTTACCCTTTAGCTGAATTACATATTATGCAATTCAACTCAGGGGAGAAAGGAGAGAAGTGAAGAATTAGGTATGAGCTTAATTTGTAAGTAGCTTTTCTCCTTACTATTTTATAGAAACTCTATTTTATCCGTGAACGGTAGCATTTAAACCTCTATTTTTTATAAAGTCAGCTTCAAAATCTAATAAGGCATTCCATTTTTTATCAACTATAGTTTTATCTTGATATTGACGTGCAAAGCCTAAAAACACAGTATAGTGATTGGCTTCAGAAATCATTAATTCTTTATAAAATTCAATAAGTTCAGGATCTTCTAGGTTTTCAGAAAACACTTTAAAACGCTCACAACTTCTTGCTTCAATCAAAGCAGCAACTAATAAACGTTGAATTAAAGCTTCGTTTCTATCTTTAGTTTTGGTAAAAAAAGATTGTAATGTTTTAGCATAATCATTGCGTTGTTCTCTGCCTAAAGTCATTCCTCTAGCAATCATTAAATCATGAACCATTTTAAAATGTTCCATTTCTTCAATAGCAATTTCACTCATTGCAGTAACCAATTCAGTCTCTTCAGAATAATTGATAATTATTGAAACTGCATTTGAAGCTGCTTTTTGTTCAGCAAAAGCATGATCTGTCAATATTTGTTGCAAATTACTTTTGGCAATTTCTGCCCATGAAGTTTGAGTTTCAAATTTAAGTCCTAACATAATTAAAGATCTAGTTTAAATGTTTTTTGAAGTTTAGCTAATGCTTTGTTTTTTTCTAAAAGCTTATTGTATTTTTCTTGAGGGGTATAAGCAAACTTTTTTTGATGTTCTTCATTTACAGTGATTTCAAAATCAATGCTGTAGTTGTTTAGTTTTTCGCGAAAATCTCTAAGTAGTTTAGGGCTTTCTTTTAAAAGTTGATCCTTCATTAAAGCACTCGGAAAAGTAAGTAGAATACTATTTTCTTTTATTTTAGGCGTATCTACATTCATTATAGATGCAATAATTCTTTCACCCTTTTTTTCACGTAGTTTTGCATAGACATTCCAAAGTTCTAAAAATTGAGCTTCAGTAAATTTATCTTTGGGTTTGTTTTCATTGTCAGAAAGATCATCTAAAGTACTCACTATAACCTCTTTCTTTTTAGAGATACTATTTAATGATAATACCGAGGATCTGCGGTTTGTTCTGGTTTTTAAAACTGGTGCAGCTTGAATTTCATTAGTTACTTTTTTTGTAGTTTCTAATTGTTCTGGAGTCGTCTTAGCTTGAACTTTAATAAATTCTTTTACAACAGTTTTTTTAGTTTTACTAAAATGAGAAGCGGGAATTATGTAGTATTTATGCTTTTTTTTTTCTCCCAAATCTTTGGGAGTAAACGTAATTGAAGCCAATTGCATCAATGCTAATTCGACGAGTAGGCGTTGATTTTTACTGCTTTTATATTTTAAATCACATTCATTTGCCAAATCAATGGCTTTCAGTAGAAAGGAAAGTTCACATTTTTTACTTTGCTCATCGTATTGTTTTTTTGTGCTATCACCTACTTCTAAAAGCGGAATAGTAACACTATCTTTAGCCACTAATAAATCTCTAAAATGTGAGGCCAATCCTGAAATAAAATGGTGTCCTTCAAATCCTTTGGCTAAAATTTCATTAAAAGCAACCAGTACTTTCGGAATGTTATTTTCTAAAATTAAATCGGTTGTTTTGAAATACGAATCGTAATCTAACACATTCAAATTTTCAGCAACTGCTTGTCTGGTCAAATTATCAGAAGAAAAACTTACTACTCTATCAAAAATAGAAAGTGCGTCTCGTAAGGCACCATCCGCTTTTTGAGCGATAATATGTAAAGCATCATCGTCTGCCTTTATGTTTTCTTGTTTGGCAATTTTATGTAAATAATCTTTAGTGTCTTTAACTCCAATACGTTTAAAATCAAAAATTTGACATCTTGATAGAATTGTAGGTATGATTTTATGCTTTTCAGTTGTAGCTAAAATAAATATTGCATGAGCAGGAGGTTCTTCTAAAGTCTTTAAAAAAGCATTGAAGGCAGCTTGTGATAACATATGTACCTCATCAATGATATAAACTTTGTAATTGCCTGTTTGTGGCGGAATACGAACTTGATCGGTTAAATTTCTAATATCATCTACAGAATTATTTGAAGCGGCATCCAATTCAAAAATATTAAAGGCAAAATCTTCATCAGGATCTATTTCTGCTCCTTCTTGATTGATACGTTTGGCTAAAATTCGTGCACATGTTGTTTTACCAACACCTCTAGGGCCTGTAAAAAGTAACGCTTGAGCTAAATGGTTGTTTTTTATAGCATTTTCAAGCGTATTTGTGATGGCTTTTTGCCCCACAACATCCTCAAATACTTGAGGTCTATACTTACGTGCTGATACTATAAAATGTTCCATTAATTATGATAAATACGTTTTGTATTGATGAGACAAATGTAGGTATCTAAACATAGAATTACAATTAATTTTCTTGATTGACAGCTAAAGTTTTGAACAATTTAAAATACTAAGGTTAAGTTTTGAATTACTGGGATAATATTTAAAGTGGTTATACAAAACTAAAATGGATTGATTATCTTTGTGCGTTTAAAAATAAAAAAGAACAGATGAAAATATCATACAATTGGTTGCAGCAATTTTTAAAAGTTGATTTAGAAGCTGAAAAAGTTGGTGAAATATTAACTGATTTAGGCTTAGAAGTGGAAGGGATAGAAAAAGTAGAATCTATCAAAGGAAGTTTAGCAGGTATTGTAGTTGGTAAAGTATTGACTTGTGAAAAACACCCAAATGCTGATAAATTAAAAATTACTACTGTTGATTTAGGTGATGGAGTGCCTTTACAGATTGTTTGTGGTGCACCAAATGTAGCTGCTGGGCAGAAAGTACCTGTGGCGACTATTGGTACGACTTTATATGATAAAGAAGGAGAAGGATTCAAAATTAAAAAAGGAAAAATTAGAGGAGAGGAAAGTCACGGAATGATCTGTGCTGAAGATGAATTAGGGTTGGGGACTTCTCATGATGGAATTTTAGTGCTTGACAATGCTATTGAAATTGGAAAATCTGCCGCTGAAGTTTTTGAAATCACTTCTGATGAAGTTTTTGAAATAGGGTTGACTCCAAACCGTTCAGATGCTATGAGTCATTTTGGTGTTGCAAGAGATTTAAAAGCGGGATTGTTACAGCAAGAAATCAATTTAGAATTGATAGTACCTTCTGTGAGTAATTTTCATGTGGATGTACGCTCTTTAAAAATAGATGTAGAAGTTGAAGATAAGAAACAAGTGCCTCGTTATGCTGGGGTAACTATTACAGGCTTAAAAGTTGAAGATTCTCCTAAGTGGATACAGGAAAAATTAAAAGCGATTGGTCTAACACCAATTAATAATATTGTAGACATTACCAATTATGTATTGCATGAGTTAGGGCAACCCTTACATGCTTTTGATATTTCAAAAATTTCAGATAATAAAATTATTGTCAAAAATTTACCTAACGATACTGAGTTTATCACCTTGGATGGCGTAACAAGAAAATTGCATAAAGATGATATTATGATTTGTGATGGTGAATCAACCCCATTATGTATTGCTGGTGTTTATGGAGGTTTAGATTCTGGTGTTTCAGAAAGTACCACTTCAATATTTTTAGAAAGTGCGTATTTTAATCCTGTTTCCATTCGGAAAACAGCTAAAAGGTTTGGTTTAAATACAGATGCTTCTTTTCGTTTTGAAAGAGGAATTGATCCTAATATTACGGAATATGTTTTAAAAAGAGCGGCATTATTAATTGAAGAAATTGCAGGAGGAGAAATTGCATCTGATATTACTGATGTGTATCCTAAAAAAATAGAGGATTGTCAAGTCCGTTTTTCTTTTGAAAATGCAACAAAATTGATTGGAGAAGAGTTGAATCAAGATGATATTAAAAATATATTAGCATCATTAGATATTAAAATTAACAATCAAACAGCTTCTGGTTTAGGTTTAACCATACCAGCTTATAGAACGGATGTAACTAGAGAAGCTGATGTTATTGAAGAGGTTTTACGAGTGTATGGATATAATAATATTATAACATCTCCAAAATTAAATACCTCAATTTCTTATGCTGAAAAACCAGATGCCAATAAACTAGAAAATTTAATAGCCAATCTATTGTCAAGTTTAGGTTTTTATGAAATGATGGCTAATTCATTGACAAGTCCTGAATACACAAAGGTGTCAGAACAAATAAATGAGGCTTATAATGTAGAAATATTGAATCCGTTAAGTACTGATTTATCTGTGTTGAGACAAACTTTATTGTCTAGCGGTTTGGAAGCAGTAAGTTATAATATCAATAGAAAAAACACGAATATAAAATTGTTTGAATTTGGAAAAACGTATCATAAGTATGATGATAAGTATCAAGAAGACAAACACTTTTCATTACTAATTTCAGGGAGTAGAAATCAAGATAGTTGGGCGGTTAAGAATAGAAAATCTGATTTCTTTTTTGGAAAAGGAGTTATTACAAGTGTTTTAGAAAGAGTTGGGATTACCTCTTTTCAAACCAAACCAACTAAAAATGATATCTTTTCAGAGGGCATTGCTCTGTATTTAGGTAAACAAAAAATTGTTGACTTTGGCGTGGTTAAACCTTCTGTTTTAAAGCAATTTAGTATCAAGCAAGAAGTGTTGTTTGCAGATTTTAATTGGGATGCAATGCTTCAAGTAATTAAACATAAAACGATTAAAGTAAAGAGCTTGTCTAAATTTCCTCCAGTAAAAA
>DOIV01000010.1:0-5816 GCA_003511845.1 Flavobacteriaceae bacterium
CTTCCCGCATCTACAGATGCTATTCTTTTTGACCCCACATTGTTTCATTCCATGTTTCGGGTTAAAGGTTCTAAGTTTTTATATTTTTAAATCAACTAGTCTCCACATCCACATTCCTGTTTTGGAATTTGTCACTTCTTCAATCCTAATTTATGACCTGAAATAGCATAATATAAAATAAGAAAATAACAAGGGAGTAAAATCCAATAACTTGAAGTAGAAGCTTCAGCTAATGCCGTAGCCTCTCCAATTCCTTTTGATATCAGTTCTGCTTCTTTTACTCCAACAAATTCTCCATATATTAGAGGTATTATCGCTCCACCAGAAATTGCCATAATTAATAATGCTGAAGCTGTTTCGGTAAACTTACCCAAACCTTTTAACGTTAGTGGCCATACTGCAGGCCATACTAATGCATTCGCAAATCCTAAAGCTGCAACAAATGCTACGGAAGTAAATCCTGTTGTAAATATGATACAAAAAGTAAAAATTATTCCCAAAATAGCACTTATTTTCAGAGCTGTATCTTGTTTTAAATATTTAGGTATTAAAACAACACCTAAAGCATATGCCCCTACCATTGCCATCAATGTAAACATGGTGAAAAATTTTGCATCAGCAACTGAAATTCCTAAAGAAATACCATACGCAATAATTGTATCTCCAGCAATTACTTCAACACCAACATACGCAAATAAGGTAATAACACCCAACCATAAATGTGGAAATTGAAAGATACTTGTCTTTGCTATTTCACCATCTTTAAGTACCTCCATTGGCTCTGCTTCAACATGTGGTAGTGGAGCTTTTCTAATTAATATTCCTAAAACAAATAACACGACAGCCATTACTATATAAGGAGTAACAACACTTGATGCCATTTCATTTAACAAAGCATCTTTTTCAGTTAAAGAAACCGAACTTAATTTTTCTTTAATTCCATCAATACCTGACAATAAGATTGCTCCAAAAATCAATGATCCTAAAGCTCCTGCTGTTTTATTAGCAATTCCCATAATAGCAATTCGTTTAGCAGCACTTTCAATAGGTCCTAATATCGTTATATATGGATTTGAGGCTGTTTGTAATAATGTCATTCCCATACCTTGAATAAAAATCCCTGTTAAAAATATCCAATAGGTTCTTACTTCAGCAGCGGGTATAAATACTAGTGCACCAATACCCATAATAATTAAACCCAATGACATTCCTTTTTGGTATCCAATTTTATTGATGATTGAAGAGGCGGGTAAAGCCATAACAACAAAAGAAATATAGGATGCAGATGCTACAAAAAGTGATTGAGTAGTTGTTAGTTCATTAATAGTTTTCATAAAAGGAATTAACGCTCCATTAATCCAAGTAACAAAACCAAAAATAAAGAACAAGCCTGCTATAATAGCAATAGGAACTATCATATTTTTCTCTTGCTTGGTTGATGTTGTTGTTTCTGACATATTATTTTAAGTTAGATTAAGTTTATTAAAGGTTAAAATAGTTGACTAATGTACTAAATTTATGATATAATCATCATAAAAATTCTACAACCGACATAAAACAAGGGTTAAACAAACATTAAAAACCTATTAAAACAATTATTCTCTCCTTAAAATGATATGCTTTGCATGGTTTACATACTTTCTACCTATGGGTATTTTCTTTGTATTCACCTCAACCAAATTCCCTTCAATACTTTTTACTTTATCAATTGCAATGGTGTAAGACCTATGTATTCTTATAAAATTATCTTTAGGCAGTTCTTCTGTAATACCTGTTAATGATTTATGGACTAGATAATCACCAACAGCTGTAAAAATCTTGATATAATCTTTAAGACTTTCAATGTAAAAAATAGTTTCAAATTGAATTTTAACCAATTTTTTATCAACTTTTAAAAATATATGTGACTCTTTATGAGCTTGAATATTTGTTTTCCCTCTTTGAATATGTACTTTCTGAGTTATTTTATTAATTGATTTTAAAAATCGATTGAAAGGTATGGGTTTCACTAAATAATCTAACACGTCTAGCGTAAAGCTATCTACAGCATATTCTCTATAAGCTGTAGTGATAATAATATTAGGACTAGACTCTAAGTTTCTAACAAACTCAAGCCCATTCATTTTTGGCAAATTAATATCTAAAAAAATAACGTCAATATCATTCTCTTCAAGTACGGTTAATGCTTGTAACGGATTATTAAAAGACGCTATCATTTCAAAATTTTGAAATTCTAGTAGGTATTTTTCAATAATCTGAATCGCTAAGGGCTCATCATCAATAATGATACATTTAATCTTCACACGTTTCAATTTTAAACATTTCTATTACAAATGAAATTTTACAACTTCATTTTATCCGTTTTATCAACTAAAGGAATTGTTAGCTTTACGATATATTTCCTCTCTTTTACCTCTGTCTTTAACGTAAACTCACCTGGGTACAACAATTGCAACCTTCTTTTAACATTTTCAATACCTAAGCCATGTTTTGTAGCCTCATTCGAAATAACATTAAAATTATTTTCAACATAAAAAAGCAAGATTTTATCCTTTTTTTCAAATATAATGTTTACTTGAATAGCATCATTATTTTTTGCTCCATGTTTGAAACAATTTTCTATAAAAGGCAAAAAAAGGAGTGGAGGTACAACAACACCATCAATATTTCCACTTATTATTAATTTTGATTTTATAGCATCTCCAAATCTTAATTTTTCTAATTCTAAATAGCTGTGAATATAATTTATTTCTTTCAATAAACTAATTTTTGACTCTTTAACTTCATACAATACATATTGCATCATTTCAGATAATTTCAAAATAGCTTCTGGTGCATTATCAGATTTTTCAATAGCTAAGGCATATAAATTATTTAACGTATTGAAAAAAAAATGTGGTTGAATTTGAGTTTTTAGCAGTTGTAATTCTGTCAGTAATTGCATCTTTTTCAATTTTTCGTTTCTTCCCTTTTCAAAAACCCAATCAAACGTTAATTTAAGAGTTGAAGCCAAGGCAATAACATAAATAACACCAATAGTTACGGCTACAATATGATTAAATGTAAAAGTCTTTTGATTTGCTTCTGCTTCTGGCCAAATATTCTCGCTTACCAAAAAATAATGCAGCCCTGTTCTCATTATATAAAACAATACTAATGATAGAAAAAAAGGAAAGAAAAAATTGAAGATATTTTTTTGTGAGAATGAACTTTGGAATTAAGAAGTAAATAGTAAAATAAGTTATCAATATATTTAAAGAAAACTCTACCAAATTTGATTTTAATGAATACCAATAATCATCATTAATACTTCCATATCTTATTACATTAAATACAAAATACCCTATCCAAAATACAAAATGATATTTTAAAGGCATTTTATGCTGCGTATTTTTAAGAGTATATACCAAAAAATTAGAATTAGAATAGCAACAAATATATATGTAAAAACTCTAATCATCCAATTTTATTAGCACCAAAAAACTCATCCCCAAATAAATGTCATTCATTGCCAATTTAAAGCTGTTAGTATATTAATTTTTATTTTAGCTTAAATTATTCATAAGTTTATCACTGAATATGAATTTTTTATAGGAAATAATTATTTTTACAAAATGGAGTTCGTTTAGAGGTAAACAAAAATTATTTTTACTTACCTTTTCTAAAAAAAAATTAAACAAATCAATACTTAATTACTTTGAATAAAACAAACATCACACACAGTCCCGCAGGTAAATTTGAAGAAACCAGATTTGAAAAAATACACAATGTCATTTTTGAAAATTCAACTAATGCTTCAATTATTGTTGCACAAGAAATTGCTAAATTGATTCAGCAAAAGGCAACACAAAATAAAAATTGTGTCTTAGGACTTGCTACAGGCTCCTCACCTATAAAGGTTTATGAAGAGTTGGTCAGAATGCATAAAAAGGATGGCTTGAGCTTTTCTAATGTAATTACCTTTAATTTAGATGAATATTTCCCTATGGGAAAAGACAACCTTCAAAGTTATCATTATTTTATGCATGAACATCTTTTCAATCATATAGATATATTACCTGAAAACATTAATGTTCCTAATGGGAATATTGAAAAAGAGGAAGTCTATCAATATTGTATAGATTATGAAATGCAGATTAAAGAAGCTGGCGGATTAGATTTTCAATTGTTAGGTATTGGTAGAACTGGTCATGTTGGTTTTAACGAACCTGGATCGCATTTAAATTCTGGCACAAGAAGCATTACACTAGATCATATTACTAGAGTTGATGCAGCCCCCTCTTTTTTAGGAATTGACAATGTACCTAGAAGAGCTATTACTATGGGAATTGGCACCATACTAAATGCTAAAAGAATTATTTTATTAGCTTGGGGAATTAACAAATCACAAATTATTAAAGAAACTATTGAAGGCGAAATTTCTTCTGAAGTACCTGCAACCTATCTACAAACACACAACAACACCACGTTTATACTTGACAACGAAGCTTCACTTGATTTAACTAGAGTTAAAACGCCTTGGTTGGTTAAGTCGTGTATTTGGACTAATGATTTAAAACTAAAAGCTGTAGTTTGGCTAAGTCAACTACTCAATAAATCTATCTTAAAATTAACCGATAAAGATTATAATAATAATGGTATGTCTGGTCTTTTAGTTGAAGAAGGTACTGCTTATGATTTGAATATTAAAATGTTTAATGTTTTACAACATACTATTTCTGGATGGCCTGGAGGAAAACCAAATGCTGATGATACCAACAGACCAGAACGTACAAATCCTGCAAAAAAACGTGTGATTATTTTTAGTCCACATCCTGATGATGATGTAATTTCAATGGGAGGCACTTTTGATAGATTGGTAGAACAAGGACATGAAGTACATATTGCCTACCAAACTTCTGGTAATATTGCTGTTTCTGATAGTGAAGCTCTGAAATTTGCAGAAGTCAGTGAAACATTATGTAAATCAGACACTGTAAAAAATCTTATTAAAGATATACATAACAAAAAAGAATACAGTAGCGACACCTTAGAGGTTCGTAAATTAAAAGGGTTGATAAGACGTAGTGAATCACTAGCTGCTACAAGATATTTGGGTCTTCCAGACGATCAAGTACATTTTCTAAATTTGCCTTTTTATGAAACTGGTACCGTAAAAAAGGATAAATTATCGGATGCTGATATCAAAATAATGAGCACATTGATAGATACTATCAAACCTCATCAAATATATGCAGCTGGTGATTTAGCAGACCCTCATGGCACACATAAAGTTTGTTTAAATTCATTATTTGCTTCGCTAGAAGAATTGAAATCTAAAAAATACATGGATGATTGCTGGGTATGGCTCTATAGAGGAGCTTGGCATGAATGGGAGACCTACGAAATTGAAATGGCAGTACCAATGAGTCCTGATCAAGTCATAAAAAAACGACATGCCATTTTTCATCATCAATCTCAAAAGGATGGTGTCATGTTTCAAGGTGATGATTCTAGAGAATTTTGGATGAGAGTTGAAGACAGAAACAGGCTTACAGCACAACGTTATAACGACTTAGGTTTAGCAGATTATGCTGCAATTGAAGCGTTTAAACGATATCACTTTTAGCCTTATTTTAAAGCTTAACATATAAAATCTAGCTAAAATAAAACCCATAAAAAGCAATGCTTTATATGGGTTTTATTTTTACATACTTTGTTGAAGCAAGCTTTCAGGTTTAAGGATTAACACACGTTGATCCCTAATTGAAACCACTACTGCAAGTGAAAAAATCACCATGCTAACGCATTCTTTATTTTTTTATTCCCTACAAAAC
>DOIV01000010.1:6163-11554 GCA_003511845.1 Flavobacteriaceae bacterium
GTTTTGTAGGGAATAAAAAAATCCGCACTTACATGCGGATTTTTCGATTGATGTGGGCAATGAGGGATTCGAACCCCCGACCCCCTCGGTGTAAACGAGGTGCTCTGAACCAACTGAGCTAATTGCCCTAAACGGGATGCAAATATAAATTAGTTTTTAATTCTGACAAAGGTTTTTTTAATAAAAAATAAAACTAGACTAAACTACTTCTGCAACCACAAAAGTACTACCTCCTACAAATACTAAATCTGATTTTTTTGCATTTTTTTTTGCAGCTACTAAGGCTTTGGTGACTGATAAATATGTAGTTCCAAACAATTGATACTCTTTTGCTTGACTTTGTAAAATAGCAGCTTCTAATCCTCTTTGAATTTTTGGCTTACAAAAATAATAAGTAGCTTGTTTAGGGAATAGTGGTAAAATAGTGTTTAGGTCTTTATCGTTTACCACACCTAATACGATATGCAAATCTTCAAATTCTTGTGCTAACAATTGTTTAAGTACATAATTCAATCCTTCTTTATTATGTGCAGTATCACAAACAGTCATTGGCTGCTTGGCTAAAATTTGCCATCTTCCTAAGAGTCCTGTATTTTGAACTACATTTAGCAATCCTTTCTTGACCTGTTTTTCTGAAACCTCAAACCCTTTATTTCTTAAAACAGCTATAGTTTGAACAGCTGCTTTTATATTCTTTTGCTGATAATGACCTAATAAATCAGTATGATATTCTTTATTCACTTCATCCTCTGCAAAGAAAACAGGGGAATTCATTTCTTTTGCTTTTTTTAAAAAAACAGACATCACCTCTTCTTGTTTTTCACTTATCACCACAGGAATTTCTTTTTTAATAATTCCAGCTTTTTCAAATGCAATTTCTGGCAGCGTGTTACCCAACATTTGTGTGTGATCAAAACCAATATTGGTAATTACAGACACTTCTGGCGTGATAATATTGGTAGAATCTAACCGACCACCAAGACCTACCTCAATAATAGCAACATCTACTTTTTGCTTGGCGAAATGTTCAAATGCCAAGCCAACGGTCATTTCAAAAAAAGAAAGTTTTTGATGCTCTAAAAAGATTTGATTTCGTTTGATGAAATTTATTACGCAGTTTTTACGGATTAATTTTCCATTCACTTTTATACGCTCTCTAAAATCTTTTAAATGCGGTGAAGTGTATAAACCTACTTTATAACCAGCTTCTTGCAAAATTGAAGCAAGCATATGACTTGTTGAACCTTTACCATTGGTACCAGCTACATGTACACTTTTAAATTTTTGATGAGGATTGTTTAGATGTTTGGCTAAAGCTAAGGTATTTGTTAAATCTTTTTTAAAAGCCGATTTACCTTGTCGTTGATACATTGGAAGTTGAGCAAACATCCAATCTAAGGTTTCTTTGTAATTCATTAATTCGATAAAGAAAAATTATAAATAATCGTGCCCACTTGCTTTGAAGGTGCTTTTCCGTCAGAATTAAATTTGGTTTTTCTAGCCGCAGCTTCAGCTCTTTTTATCAAACATGGTGCTGAATTGGTTGTTCCTTTTGCTCCTCCTTTCGCTGTCAATACCCTCCCGCTTTTATCAACAGATATTTTTACGACAACCTTACCTTGTTCATTACAGTCATAAATTGGTTTTGGCTTTGTAACCGCTCTTCTATTTCCTAGTCTATAGTTACCTCCTTTACCTCCACCGCCATTTCCATAATAACCACTGGCATTTGGGTCTCCATTTGGATTACCTTTGTTTCCTGCTTTATTATCATCTCCATCTCCTCCTACTCCATTTTTACCCTTGCCTTTTCCTTTTCCTTTCCCATTATTTAAACCATCAAAAAGACCGTCTACACCTTTTCTTTTTGATGCTTGTTCTCTTGCTTTTTTTGCTGCTGCAGCTTTCTTCTTTGCTGCTATAGCTCTTTTTTTTGCTTCAACAGCTTGTTTTTGTTTTTTTATACGGTCAGCTTTTAATTTTGCTTGAAGGTCAGCTTCTTTCTGCTTTTTTTTAATTTCATTAGCTTTCCGTTTCGCTTCTTTTTGCTTGTTTATTCTGATGGTTTCAGCATTGTCTTGAGTAGCTACATCTTCTGCTTTTGTAGGTGCAGTAACAGGTTCTGGTGCAGCTTCTTCAACAGGAACAACTTCTTCAACCTCTTCTTGCTCCACTTCCTCTGTTACTTCTTCAACCATCTCTTCTGATGCTGATGTAGGAGCTGGTTCTGATTCGGCAGATCCACTACCTACATCTGAAGTTCCGAAATTTACAGCAATACCATATTCTTCTGGAGGATCTAAATAGGTCATCCCAAAAGCAAATATCAAATACAATATTACAGACATAATAATAGTAGTCAATACTGCTGATTTTTTTTTATGTGGAGTGTCTAAATAGGACATGTAGTAATTTTTGATTTCAGATTTCTGAATTATGGTTTATTAATAACCGAACTCATATTTTATAGCTTCAAAGCTATCACTTAATTTGGACGTACCGCTAATATGACTTTGTATTTATTTCTATTTGCTATATCCATTACACGTACAGCTTTTTCAATAGGTACACCTTCTTCTGCTCTTAAAACAATAGTAGGATTTTCTTGACTAGACAATAAAGTGATTAAACTTTGCTCTAAATCATCTTCGGTAATCTTGTCTCTATCAATATAAAAATCTAATCCTTTGGTGATACTCACTGCAATTGCTTTACTATTTTCAGTCTTACCAGATGCTTTTGGTAATAAAATATCTAATGCATTAACAGTAACTAAAGTTGAAGTTAACATAAAAAAGATCAATAGTAAAAAAACAATATCTGTCATAGATGACATATTGAATTCTGGACTTACTTTATTTCTACCTCTTACGTTCATACTTTTATAATCTAAAGATTGAAAGATTAAATAAATTAAATCTTTTAATTATTGAATTTTTTAATAAACTTTAAACTGGTTCATTTAGTAAATCTAAAAACTCAACGGATTGAGCTTCCATTTGATACACTACTTTATTGGTACGTACAACTAAATGATTGTACGAAATATAAGCTATAATACCCACTACCAAACCAGCTACAGTTGTTGTCATAGCTGTATACAAACCGTCAGACAATAATTTAATATCAATTTGACCACCTGCATTTGCTATTTCATGTATGGCAACTATCATACCAATTACGGTCCCTAAGAAACCAATCATAGGTGCGGCACCAGCAATAGTAGCCAATACACTTACGTTTTTTTCTAATTTGTAAATTTCAAGTTTTCCTGCATTTTCAATAGCAGTATTAATATCTTCTAAGGGCTTACCTATACGAGAAATACCTTTTTCTACCAAGCGTGCTGCTGGTGATTCTGATTTTACACATAAGATTTTTGCAGCTTCTAATCGCCCACTTGAGACATTATCTCTAATTTGATTCATGAAGTTTTTGTCAATTTTTGAAGCTGCTTTAATAGCTAAAAATCGTTCAAAATAAATGTAAAGTGCAACGATCAACAAAACGGTTAAAATAGCAATGATAATTTGACCTCCTAGACCTCCGTCCATAACAAGGTTATAGATAGATAGTGTTTTTTCTTCTGAAACAACTTCTTCTAAATTTTCTTGATCAAGATCTACGTCTTGTAAGATTGTAAGCAACATAAATTTTAGTAGTTTAAGGGATAATAGTTAGCTAACGAAATTCTGCGATAAAAATTGTTTAATATCTATTAAAAATCCCACCGAAGTGGGATTAAATTTTTAAACAATATACAGAGCGACTACAAAACCGGCGACAAAGCCTAAAGCAGCTAACCAAGTGATTTTTTTAAAGTACCAAATAAAGTCGATTTTTTCCATTCCCATGGCAGCTACACCTGCAGCGGAACCAATAATTAACATACTACCACCTGTACCAGCAGAGTAAGCTATTAAATGCCATAAACTATCATCCATTGGCAAGCTATACATTCCCATTGAAGCGGCTACTAAAGGCACATTGTCAATAATGGCTGATAATATTCCTAATAACATAACTACAATATTTTGGTTGGGTATGGCTCCGTTAAGCATTTCTGCAACATATCGTAACGTACCAACTTGCACTTCTGCACCATCAATCATTACGCTACCATAAACCAATGTTTCTAATGCTGCAACCGCCATTAAAATACCTAAGAAAAATAAGATACTTGACATTTCAATTCTTGACAATGCCTTGTGAGGAGAGTATAAATGTTTACGCTCTTCTGTAAAATCTTCTTCTGGGTGAATGTATTCAGAAACTAACCAAACTACACCTAAAGCTAACATCATTCCTATATATGGAGGTAAATGTGTTATGGTTTTAAAAATAGGTACTGAAACTATCATTCCCAATCCTAAAAACAGCATAGTTTTACTACTTAACAATTGTTTTTCCTCCTCGTCATATTCATTGGCATCAACTTCAATATTCCCTTTAAACGCTGGCATTAATGTGGCAAGAAAAGTTGGTACAACCATACAAACAATTGATGGTACAATTAATTTTGTCACCAAAGCCATTGCAGAAACTCTTTTACCTATCCAAAGCATCGTGGTTGTAACATCACCAATCGGCGACCATGCTCCACCAGCATTAGCAGCAACTACAATCATACCTGTATACCATAAACGCTCATTCCTATTAGGAATCAATTTACGCAATAAAGTAACCAATACAATAGTTGCTGTTAAATTATCAATAATTGCTGAAAGGATAAAGCCTAAAATAGCCATAATCCACAATAATGATTTTTTACTTTTTGTTTTTATCCATCCTTTTATAATACTAAAGCCACGATGTAAATCAATAATTTCAACAATAGTCATGGCACCTATTAAAAACATTAGAATTTCTGATGTTTTACCTAAATGATGCAATAATAAATTGGTAAAACCTTCTTCTGCATGCTCATTATCATGGCCTCCTAAAAAACTAAACACATTCTCATGTCCGTCAATCACATTGAACATCCCTTCATGAAAACCTATAGCTAACAAAGCCCACATAACAGCTGCCATCAACAATGCGGGAACGGTTTTATCCATTTTTAATGGATGTTCTAAGGTGATACCGATGTATCCGAATACGAAAATAAAAATAATTAATGCAATCATGGTTATAGGTTTTAATTTAGTTTGGGTAAATATAGTAAATTATATTAATTGTTCTAACGCAAATTCAAAAACATTTTACAAACATCAGTTTTATATGGATGCAATTTATAAATTTTTTCTAAAGCACGTCTGATAGTTTCAGAAGTATCTTGAAAAATAGCTTCATCTCTCATGGGTAATTCAACTTGACTTTCCTTCAAGTAAGCAAATACTCTAGCAATACCACAATTGGAAATAAAATCTGGAAATAAGCTAGTTTTTG
>DOIV01000011.1:0-17025 GCA_003511845.1 Flavobacteriaceae bacterium
ATTCGCAGTAGAACCAAAAATAGATTTTAACTTTAATTTATTTTAATCAATAAATTATGAAAAAGCACCATCAACACTTAAAACTGCCGCACTGATATAAGAAGCTTCATCTGAAGCTAAAAAAAGATAGGTATTTGCAATATCTTCTGGTGTACCTAGTCTATTTAGAGGAGAACGACTCTTCATGAGTTCTACTACTTTTTCAGGAATAGTTTTTACCATATCCGTAGCAATAAAACCTGGTGCAACAGCATTGACGGTAATATTGTACTTACCTAATTCTTTAGCTAGAGATTTGGTAAAGCCTATCAAGCCTGCTTTACTTGCTGCATAATTTGTTTGTCCAAAATTACCATGCAAACCAACCACCGATGAAGTATTGATAATTCTACCATAATTATTGGCAATCATATAAGGAGAAACGGCTTTGGTACACGTAAAAACACCTGTCAAATTAACATCAATTACCTGTTGCCATTCTTCAACAGTCATTTTAGCCAAAGTTGCATCACGAGTAATACCTGCATTATTAATTAAAATATCTATTCTACCATATTTTTCTGCAACTTCTTTAGCCATTTTATTAATCGCCTCTACATTGGTTGTGTCTAATACATAAGCCTCACAACTATAATTTTCAGATTTAAGTGCTGCTAATGTTTCGGCACATTTTTCTTTATTGATATCGCAAATAATAACTGTAGCACCTTCACCAGAAAACTTAAAAGAAGTTGCTTTACCTATACCTGAAGCACCGCCTGTAATAATGGCTATTTTATTTTTTAGTCTATTCATAAAGCAAATATATAGAATACAATCTTCATAATTAAATCTGAAAATTTAAAAGAATAATAGTACTTTTATAGACATGTACGCACTTGTTGATTGTAATAATTTTTATGCTTCTTGCGAGCGGGTTTTTAATCCGAATCTCTGTAATAAGCCCGTTGCAATTCTCTCAAATAATGATGGTTGTGTAATTGCGAGAAGTGATGAAGCAAAAGCTATCGGATTACCCATGGGAGCTCCTGCATTTAAATACAAACAGTTTTTTAAGGAGCATCAAGTACATGTACTTTCTTCAAATTACCCATTGTATGGAGATATGAGTACTAGAGTCATGTCTATTTTACAACAATTTACTCCTGATATTGAAGTGTATAGCATTGATGAGGCTTTTTTACAGTTTAAAGGTTTTGATAATTATGATCTTTCCCTTTACGGGGATAAAATAAGACAACGTATTTTAAAGTGGACTGGTATTCCAACCTCTGTAGGGATTGCTCCTACCAAAGCCTTAGCTAAAGTAGCCAATAAGATTGCTCGTAAATTTCCTAAACAAACAAATGACGTATTTGTTATTGATTCTGAAGAAAAGAGGATAAAGGCATTGAAATGGATTAAAATTAAAGATGTTTGGGGCATCGGACGGAGGCTACAAAAACGTTTAGAAATCAAAAACATCAAGACTGCATATGATTTTATACAATTACCAGATGAGTGGATTCGTGAAAATTTCTCCATCGTTGAATGGAGGCTTAAAAAGGAATTAGAAGGCATCCCAACTTTAGAGTTAGAAGCTCCTAAAACAAAAAAATCTATCGCTACCACGCGTAGTTTTGAATCTACATTTTCTGATCTTGATAACATCAAAGAACGTGTGTCAACTTTTGCAACAAGTTGTGCTGAAAAATTACGAAAACAAGGTTCTAGCTGTCATATGATATATGTATTGTTAAATAGTGATCGCCATAAAAAGGACACGCCTCAACATAGAACCAGTACATCTGTAGTATTATCCTACCCAACAGATTCTAGCCTGGTTATTAGTAATGCTGCTATAACTGCTGTAACATCTATTTTTAAAAATGGTGTCAAATACAAACGAGCTGGTGTAATTGTTACAGGTTTAGTACCTACTGACAACCATCAATTGAATTTATTTCTTAATGAAAATCCGAAACATAAATCGCTAATGTCTGTTTTTGATAATTTAAATACTAAATTTGGTGACTATAAAATAAAAATTGCCAATCAAGATTTAAAGCGTACTTGGAAAATGCGTCAAGAATATTTATCGCCAAGGTATACCACAGCTATTAATGAGATTATAAAAGTAAAATAAACCCTCAAATATGAAAGTACAAACTCAAAATTTAATTTTTTATTCTCCAGAAATCAGTACAGATACTTCAGGAGCAATTTTTGTCGATACTCGTATTTCAGCAGGTTTTCCTTCGCCAGCAGACGATTTCAAACAACAACGAATTAGTTTAGACAAAGAGCTTATTAAAAATAAAGAAGCAACGTTTTTTGCTCGTGTAAGCGGACAATCAATGGTTGGTGCTGGTTTAGATGATAATGACTTATTGGTGGTTGACAAAAGTTTAGAACCTGCACATAATAAAATTGCGGTGTGTTTTATTGATGGTGAATTTACCGTAAAACGTTTAAAAATTGAAGCAGACGGACTCTGGTTACAACCAGAAAATTCTGATTATGAGCCTATAAAAGTTACTGAAGAAAATAATTTTGTGATTTGGGGAATTGTAACAAGTGTGATTAAGAAGGTTTAGATTTATATTTTTTTCTTAACGCTTCCATATCTAGACGTCTATAGTCATTTCTTCTTGTCGCATCTAACACATAAATATTTAATTGATCTGCAATTTCAAAAGCAGTTTTAAAAGCTTTCTCTTTACCCCTAATTGTAAAAATATTGATGTATTTATTTCTATCATACTACAAATTTAAGGTGAATATATATTTCGAATCTATCCCTACTACTGAAATATAATTTAAAGGAGGTAAACTTTGCCAATCACCAATCTTAAAAGGCCCAACAGATAATTGACTTTTAAATTTCTTTCTTTCTAAATCAAAAAACAGAGTGCGTTTTTGAGAAAAACTAATACCACCTAATACAAAAGCGGCTATTAATTCTAAGAAACCAATTCGCCTCTTAATTATAGACTCATCCAAAGAGAATTCTATATTAGAAAATGATTTAAACGCTAAATAAAAAGCCAATGTAAAAAAAAGAGCTGCCAATATTACCAAAACAATTGGTTTGTCTTTAGATGGAATTATGATTATTTTATTATCCATATAATATTTTAAATTAGCTATCTTTAAAGATAAATAAAAACAAGCAATATGAGTGAATCTGTACAGCAAAAAAGTTGGTTTAGTAGAAATTGGATGTGGGTTGTACCTACTGGTGGTTGTTTAACCGTAATTGTATTAATCCTTTTAGGGATTGGTGCCACAATCTTTGGTGTCTCAAAAATACTAACTAGTTCTGCTCCATACGAATATGCTGTTGAACAAGCTTCTAACAACACGCAAGTCATCGAATTACTAGGCAATCCTGTTGAAACAGCAGGAATTATGCAAGGTAAAATATCAACGACTAACAATTCTGGTCAAGTTGACATTAAAATCCCTTTAAAAGGATCAAAAGAGAAAGGGTCCGTTACAATTAAAGGTTATAAAACTGATGGAGAATGGACTTATGAAGAACTTTATGTCTTAATAAAAGAAACAAATGAAAAGATTAATTTATTAGATAAGACTTTAGAGGGTTTTTAAAGCTATTACTGAAGCTTCTATTTTTTATCAAAAAGAAGCTTTATATGCACATAAGCGATACATAAAGTGACTCCAAAATAAGCGAGAAACAACAACCACAATACAGAAATAGAAAGCCATTGAGATACCTGTGCTGGAAAAACAAGAATGGCTTCAGAAAAAAGGACTACAAAACCATAAACATACCACAGTAACAGATTCATATTTTTAACAACGTTCATCCAAAGAAAAGGAATATACATTCCTAAAAATAATAGATGCAACCAAGCCACAAGTATAAATCTATTTCCTATTACTAAATTAGCAACAATTGGAATACTTCCAGCAACATTTATCAGTCCAATAAGCAAAATAATGGCATACATGTATTTATCTTGTTTTTTTGCTTTTTGAAAATCATTTTTAAAACTCAGCAATACTGTAAATAATAGTAAAGAACCTAAGCCTCCAAAAAATTGAATAGACCAATGATTAAAGCTGTAATCTAAAGAATGTGCAAAGAGTAAAACTAAACTAATAGCTATAGGTAATGTTTGTTTACTCGTAATAATTGTGGATACTTTTTTTAATAAAACTGCCAGCATCCACACGAAAAACACTCCAAAAAACTGAAAATGTAGGTAAAAAAATATAGCTTGTTGATACCATGGAGATTCTTGCAATTCTAGTACCATTAAAGGCCCTAACATATATGGGCCTAAAGAAGATATAAAATGAAATATGATGCCAAGCTTAACCAATTGATGAAGTCCTTTTTTAAGCTCTAGCCGTTTCCATAATCTAATTAGTAAAACATAACTTAACCATAAATGCATCGTTGAAAATAATATGGAGTAAAGTGCATATCCTTGAAGTATAAATGCTACTAACATTACTGCTACACATAATTGCATTGCAATATAAATTCTATAAGATAATTTATCAAAACCTTTAGTGAAATTAGCCCATACTAATAGTAACAGTCCATTAAACAGGAAACCCAATAACATAATATGTGAATGAGCGTGTAATACGTTTTTAAAAGGAAAATTTGAGATTGCTCCTGTGTAAGCATAACGTAAAACGAGTCCTATTAATGCTCCCAAAACACCAAAAAAACAGAGGGAATCTCCTCATTTTTTCAATAGAAAAAAACGTTGTAGTTGACTTCATTATAAATTAAATTCAATAGTACAGTCTTGGCATCTGTATTTATGCTTTGTATAAAAAGGAAGCGATGAAAACAACAGTCCAAAAACAAACCAAAACAATGATTTTAAATCTTTAATTGTTGAAAATAATTCTATTTTTTTCACTATTACAATTTGGACAATTTATTGAATTACCATCATCAACTGAATATTTTTTAATTAATTTTAGCACTTGTATCGCTTCTTGTTCTTGGTTTGCTAAAACTTTCACTTTTACGCCACCAATAGCATTGCTTACTAGAGGATCAGTATCTATAGTTAAATCATCAAACAGAAAAACTTTAATTCCGTCAGACTCTAAGCGACCTTTTACTATTTGTGCCTCATACGAATATTGAAATGTAGCTGTGGTTTTAAATATCTCACTCATATAGTGTAAAAATAATCAAAAATTATTATACCAATTTAATTATAAAAGAAGTCATAAATAAATTGGTATTATTCAAAAAAAACGCCAAACAAATTCTGCTTGGAGTTTATATATTTATGCTTGACCCGCTGGCCCAAAACTCATTGGGATTGGCGGTTGTTCATAATCTTTAATTTCACCATGTGCTTTTTCAAACCTACTTACGTTTTCTGCCAAAGCTTTTGCTAAACGTTTAGCGTGCTGTGGTGTTAAAATGATTCTAGATTTTACTTTAGATTTTGGTGTACCCGGCATGACATTTACAAAATCAACAACAAATTCAGAAACAGAATGATTGATAATGGCCAAATTTGCATACGTACCATCAGCAATGCTTTCATCCAATTCAATATTCAATTGATTTTCGTTTTTTTTATCTTCTGCCATAACAGTTCAAATTAATTTGCTTCCATTTCTTCAGCTGAACCTACAATCATATTGTCATAGATTCTCATACCAGTTCCTGCTGGTATTCTCTTACCTACAATAACATTTTCTTTCAATCCTTCTAAAGTATCTACTTTACCACTTACCGCAGCTTCATTTAATACTTTAGTTGTCTCTTGGAACGATGCCGCAGATATAAACGATTTAGTTTGTAAAGAAGCTCTTGTAATACCTTGTAAGATAGGCTCTGCTGTTGCAGGAACAGCATCTCTAGCTTCCACTAAATTCTTATCAGCTCTACGTAAAATTGAATTTTCATCTCTTAGGCTACGTGATGAAATTATTTGACCCGCTTTTAATTCTTCAGAATCTCCTGCTTCTTCAATTACTTTCATTCCATAAATATTATCATTTTCTTGAATAAAGTCATTTTTATGAATCAATTGATTTTCTAAGAAAATAGTATCACCAGAATCTATAATTTTAACTTTACGCATCATTTGACGTACTACAACTTCAAAGTGCTTATCATTAATTTTCACCCCTTGTAATCTATATACTTCTTGAATTTCATTTACCAAATATTGTTGTACTGCTGACGGTCCTTTGATATTCAAAATATCTTTAGGTGTAACTGCACCATCAGACAATGGCATACCAGCTTTGATAAAGTCATTTTCTTGAACTAAGATCTGATTAGAAAGTTTTACTAAATATTTTCTAATATCTCCTGTTTTAGACTCCACAATAATCTCACGATTACCACGCTTAATTTTACCAAAAGAAACTACACCATCAATTTCAGTAACAACTGAAGGGTTTGATGGGTTACGAGCTTCAAACAATTCTGTTACTCTAGGTAAACCACCTGTAATATCACCTGCTTTACCAGATTTTCTAGGTATTTTAACCAATATTTTACCTGCATCAATTTTTTCTCCCTCTTCAACCATCAAGTGGGCTCCAACAGGTAAACTATATGACCTGATAGTTTCTCCTTTACTATCTAAAATCAATAAAGTTGGAACAACTTTTTTGTTTTTAGATTCAGAAATTACTTTCTCTTGGAAACCAGTTTGCTCATCAACCTCAACAACATAAGTGATCCCTTGATCTATATTTTCAAATCCGACTTTACCTTTAAATTCTGAAACTATAACACCATTATAAGGATCCCATTGACAAACTACATCTCCTTTTTTAATGGTTCCTTTAGGTTCTATAACTAAATGAGAACCGTAAGGAATATTATTTGTACTTAAAGTTAGTTTTGTTTTCTTATCAATAACTTTAATTTCTGAAGTTCTAGAAATTACGATGTTTATTTTATTACCATCTTTATCAACACCTTCAACAGTATTAAGATCTTCAATTTCAATCTTTCCATCAAATTTAGAGATTAACTTATTATCTTCAGAGATGTTACCTGCAATACCCCCAACATGGAAAGTACGTAAGGTTAACTGTGTACCAGGCTCACCAATTGACTGAGCAGCAATAACACCAACAGCTTCACCAATTTGAACCATATTTCTTGTAGACAAACTATGTCCGTAACACTTAGCACAAATACCACGTTTTGCCTCACATGTTAAAGCAGATCTTGCTTCTACACTTTCTATAGTAGTCTTTTCAATCAGAGAAACTTCAGCATCTCCAATAACTTGACCTGCAGTAACTATGATATCATCTGTTCCTGGTTTAAATACATCATTTAGAGCTACTCTACCCCAAATTCGCTCACCTAAAGTTTCAACAATTTCATCATTTTTCTTTAATGGTTGAATCTCTAATCCTCTTAAGGTTCCACAATCATCTATATTTACAATTACATCTTGAGAAACATCAACCAAACGACGTGTTAAATAACCAGCATCGGCAGTCTTTAATGCTGTATCGGCAAGACCTTTACGTGCACCGTGAGTAGAGATGAAATATTCTAAAATTGATAATCCTTCTTTAAAGTTTGAAAGAATCGGGTTTTCAATAATTTCACCACCACCTGCAGTAGATTTTTTAGGCTTAGCCATCAAACCACGCATACCTGTTAACTGACGAATTTGCTCTTTAGAACCCCTTGCACCAGAATCAAGCATCATAAACACAGAGTTGAACCCTTGTTGGTCTTCACGAAGACGTTTCATAGATAATTCTGTCAATTTATTGTTGGTAGAACTCCAAATGTCAATAATTTGATTGTAACGTTCTTTATTCGTTAACATTCCCATGTTATAACTAGAAGTAATTACATCAACTTGACCGTTTGCAGTATCAATCATTTCTGCTTTTTCATCAGGAATAATAATATCTCCTAAACTAAAAGATAAACCTCCTTGAAAAGCAAATTTATAACCGATATCTTTAATTTCATCTAAAAATTCACCTGTGGTTGGTACATCTGTTGCTTTTAAAATATCACCAATAATATCTCTTAACGATTTCTTTGTCAAAACTTCATTGATATAACCTGCAGCTTCTGGCACTACTTCATTTAATAACACTCTACCTACTGTTGTTGTAACAATTTGAGTAGTTAATTCTCCTGCTTCATTAAAATCTTTAGTCCTTACTTTAATACTAGCATTTAAGTCAACTTTCTTCTCATTAAAAGCAATATTTACTTCTTCAGGAGAATAAAAAGTAGAACCTTCACCTTTTATCTTAAGTGTTTTAGTTGATTTACGTTCTTTAGTCATATAGTACAACCCTAAAACCATATCCTGAGAAGGTACAGTAATTGGAGAACCATTTGCAGGGTTCAAAATACTATGAGAAGCTAACATTAATAATTGTGCTTCTAAAATAGCTTCTGGCCCTAATGGTAAATGTACTGCCATTTGATCTCCATCAAAATCGGCATTAAATGCAGTACATACTAATGGATGTAACTGAATTGCTTTACCTTCAATTAATTTAGGTTGAAAAGCTTGAATACCTAGTCTGTGTAATGTAGGAGCACGATTTAAAAGAACTGGATGTCCTTTTAAAACATTTTCTAAAATATCCCAAACTACAGGCTCTCTTTTATCTATTATTTTTTTAGCAGATTTTACTGTTTTTACAATACCTCTTTCTATCAATTTACGAATTACAAAAGGTTTGTATAATTCAGCTGCCATATCTTTAGGGATACCACATTCTGATAATTTCAATGTAGGCCCTACAACAATTACAGAACGTGCAGAATAATCAACACGTTTACCTAACAAGTTTTGACGAAAACGTCCTTGTTTACCTTTTAATGAATCTGATAGTGATTTTAAAGGTCTGTTTGATTCTGTTTTAACTGCTGATGATTTACGTGTATTGTCAAATAATGAATCAACTGATTCTTGCAACATACGTTTTTCATTACGTAAAATAACTTCAGGAGCTTTAATCTCCATCAATCTTTTCAAACGGTTGTTACGAATAATAACACGTCTGTATAAATCATTTAAATCTGAAGTAGCAAAACGGCCTCCATCTAATGGTACCAACGGGCGTAATTCTGGTGGTATCACCGGAACACATTTCATTATCATCCATTCTGGCTTATTCTCTCTATTTAGATTTGCATCTCTAAAAGCTTCAACAACATTTAAACGTTTTAATGCTTCTGTTTTTCTTTGTTTAGAAGTTTCTGTATTAGCTTTATGTCTCAATTCATAAGAAAGAGCATCCAAGTCAATTCTTGCTAATAATTCTATCAAACATTCAGCACCCATTTTAGCGATAAACTTATTAGGGTCAGTATCATCTAAATATTGATTTTCTTGCGGAAGTGATTCTAGAACATCTAAATATTCTTCTTCAGTCAAGTAATCCATTTTTTGTAATGGTTCACCTTCAATATTTTTTGCAATACCAGCTTGAATTACTACGTAACGTTCGTAGTAAATAATCATATCTAATTTTTTAGAAGGCAAACCTAAAAGGTAACCCATTTTATTAGGTAATGATCTGAAATACCAAATATGTGCAACTGGCACTACTAAGTTAATATGCCCTACTCTATCTCTACGTACTTTCTTTTCAGTAACCTCTACACCACAACGGTCGCAAATGATACCTTTATATCTAATTCTTTTGTACTTTCCACAAGCACATTCATAATCTTTTATTGGACCGAAAATACGCTCGCAAAACAAACCATCTCTTTCAGGTTTATGGGTACGATAGTTGATAGTTTCGGGTTTTAAAACTTCTCCTCTAGATTTTTCTAGAATTGATTCTGGCGAAGCCAAACCAATAGAAATTTTACTAAATTTTTTTACAGTGTATTTTTCTCTTTGTTTTGCCATAATGTCTATAATGCAATCAATTAAAATGTAAAAATATGTTGTATTAAACTGTTTTTTTTAAAATTAAACAGTTCCCCACTTTCGTGGGGATTAAATTATTCTTCTAATCTAACGTCTAAGCCAAGTCCTTTTAACTCGTGCATTAATACGTTAAATGATTCTGGTAAGCCAGGTTCTGGCATAGGCTCTCCTTTTACGATTGCCTCGTAAGTTTTTGCTCTACCTAATACGTCATCAGATTTTACCGTTAAGATTTCTCTTAATGTAGCTGATGCTCCATATGCCTCAAGTGCCCAAACTTCCATCTCACCAAATCGTTGTCCACCAAATTGTGCTTTACCACCTAATGGTTGTTGAGTAATTAGTGAGTATGGTCCGATAGAACGTGCATGCATCTTATCTTCAATCATATGACCTAATTTTATCATATAAATAACACCAACCGTTGCTGGTTGATCAAAACGCTCACCTGTTCCTCCATCATATAAATATGTGTGTCCGAATTCAGGTACACCTGCTTCATTTGTCAATGCCGTAATTTCATCAATAGTTGCACCATCAAAAATTGGTGTTGCATACTTTTGATCTAATTTCTGACCTGCCCAACCTAATACTGTTTCATAAATTTGACCAATATTCATACGTGAAGGTACACCTAACGGATTCAATACAATATCAACTGGAGTTCCGTCTTCTAAGAAAGGCATATCTTCAGCTCTTACAATACGAGCTACAATACCTTTATTACCATGACGCCCTGCCATTTTATCACCAACTTTTAATTTACGTTTTTTAGCTATATAAACTTTGGCTAGTTTTACAATTCCAGCAGGTAATTCATCACCAACTGTAATGGTAAATTTCTCTCTACGCAAAGAACCTTTAAGGTCATTTACTCTAATTTTATAATTATGAATTAATTGAGTAATTAAACTATTTAGGTGTTTGTCCGTTGTCCATGTTCCTTTAGTTAAATATTCAAAATCAGTTACTGAATTTAGCATTTTTAAGGTAAACTTTTTTCCTTTTGGAAAAACCTCTTCACTTAAATCATTCAGTACACCTTGAGCTGTTTTACCATTTACAAGACTAAATAATTTTTCAACTAAAATAGTTCTCAAGTCATCAAATTTGACAACAAATTCAGATTCTAATCTAGAAATATCTACTTTATCTTGACTTCTTTTTACTTTATCTTTAACAATTCTTTGGAACAATTTTTTATCAATCACCACACCTTTTAATGATGGAGATGCTTTTAAAGAGGCATCTTTTACATCACCAGCATTATCACCAAAAATGACACGTAATAATTTTTCTTCAGGTGTTGGGTCAGATTCTCCTTTTGGTGTAATTTTACCAATAAGAATATCGCCTGGTTTTATTTCAGCACCAATACGAATCATTCCATTCTCATCTAAATCTTTTGTTGCTTCTTCACTAACATTTGGTATGTCATTTGTCAATTCTTCAGCTCCTAATTTAGTATCTCTAACATCTAAAGAATATTCATCTATATGAATAGAAGTAAAGATATCTTCACGTACTACTTTTTCAGAAATTACAATTGCATCCTCAAAGTTATACCCTTTCCAAGGCATAAAGGCTACTTTCATATTTCTTCCTAAGGCCAGTTCGCCTTTTTCAGTAGCATAACCTTCACAAAGCACTTGTCCTCTTTTAACTTTATCACCTTTTTTAACAATAGGATGTAGGTTAATAGAAGTACCTTGATTGGTTTTTCTAAACTTGATTAATTTATAGGTTTTAGCATCTTCATCAAAACTCACCAATCTTTCCTCTTCAGTTCTTTCATAAGTTATGGTAATTTCATTAGAATCAACATAATCTACAACTCCATTTCCTTCAGCATTGATTAATATTCTTGAATCTGTAGCTACTCTACGTTCTAAACCTGTACCTACAATTGGAGATTGTGGTCTCATTAGCGGTACGGCTTGACGCATCATATTAGACCCCATCAAGGCTCTATTCGCATCATCATGCTCTAAAAATGGAATTAAAGATGCTGAGATAGAAGAAATTTGATTTGGTGACACATCCATATAGTTCACTTCATCTGGAGTTACTAATGGAAAATCGCCCTCTTCTCTTGCTACAACTTTATCCAATTCAATTTTACCCTCTTTATTTAAATCTAAATTAGATTGGGCAATTTTTTGACCTTCTTCTTCTTCAGCACTTAAATAAATTGGTTCGTTTTTAATATCAACTACCCCTTCAAGAACTTCACGATATGGTGTTTCTATAAACCCTAAATTATTAACTTTAGCATAAACAGCTAAAGAAGAAATCAGACCAATGTTTGGTCCCTCAGGTGTTTCTATTGGACAAAGACGACCGTAATGTGTATAGTGAACATCACGAACCTCGAAACCTGCTCTTTCTCTAGATAAACCTCCAGGCCCTAATGCAGATAACCTTCTTTTATGTGTAATCTCAGCTAATGGATTGGTTTGATCCATAAATTGAGACAATTGATTCGTTCCGAAAAAAGAATTAATTACAGATGACAATGTTTTTGCATTGATCAAATCTATTGGTGTAAAAACCTCATTATCACGCACATTCATTCTTTCACGAATAGTACGAGCCATACGAGAAAGTCCAACTCCAAATTGAGATGCTAACTGCTCTCCAACAGTTCTAACACGACGGTTTGATAAGTGATCAATATCATCAACTTCAGCTTTTGAATTTACCAATTTGATTAAGTTCTTGATAATTGTAATAATATCTTCTTTGGTTAATACCTTTTGATTGATATCAATATCAAGCTGTAATTTTTTATTCATTCTATAGCGTCCAACTTCTCCAAGATTGTAACGTTGTTCTGAAAAGAATAATTTATTAATAATTCCTTTTGCAGTCTCATAATCTGGCGGTTCAGCATTTCGTAACTGACGGTATATATGTTCTACAGCTTCTTTTTCAGAGTTTGTAGGATCTTTTTGTAAGGTATTATGAATGATAGCATAATCACCCATTTCATGATCTTCTTTGTGTAAAAGAATTGTTTTAGCTCCTGCTTCTAAAATTTCTTCAATATGTTCTTTTTCAAGAACAGTATCTCTATCTAAGACGATTTCATTACGTTCAATAGATACAACTTCACCAGTATCTTCATCAACAAAATCTTCATGCCATGTTTTTAAAACTCTAGCCGCTAGTTTACGGCTTAACACTTTTTTCAATCCGCTTTTAGAAACTTTAATTTCATCAGCTAAATCGAAAATTTCTAAGATGTCTTTATCACGTTCAAATCCGATAGCACGGAAAAGTGTAGTAACAGGTAATTTTTTCTTTCTATCAATATAAGCATACATTACTTGATTGATATCTGTTGCAAATTCTATCCAAGATCCTTTAAAAGGAATTACTCTTGCAGAGTATAACTTTGTTCCATTTGCATGGAAAGATTGTCCGAAGAAAACTCCAGGAGAACGGTGTAATTGAGAAACTACAACTCTTTCTGCACCATTGATAACAAAAGTACCGCTATGTGTCATATAAGGTATTGTTCCTAAATACACATCTTGTACTATGGTTTCAAAATCTTCATGTTCAGGATCTGTACAGTACAATTTTAATCTTGCTTTTAAAGGCACACTATGTGTTAATCCTCTTTCAATACATTCACGAATGGAATATCTTGGTGGATCAACAAAATAGTCTATAAATTCTAAAACGAAGTTATTTCTTGTATCTGTTATTGGAAAATTATCTGAGAAAGTTTTAAATAAACCCTCATCACTTCTCTCATCTGCTTTGGTTTCTAATTGGAAAAAATCTTGGAAAGATTTTACTTGAATATCCAAAAAATCAGGATAATCTGTAATTAGTTTAGCAGATGAAAAATTTACTCTTTCGGTAGTGTAATTTGTTGACAATGGAGAAATTTTTTAATTAAAAAAATAATAAACTTATAAGAACGAATATATATACAAAATGGTTTAGGTCAATTGAAGTTAAATTCAATGACCTAAACCTTATTTGTTTAGCTCAATTTCGATCCGAAATTTCAGACGAGATTGGCTTATGGCTTATTTAAGCTCTACTTCTGCTCCAGCTTCTTCTAAAGATTTTTTAAGACCTTCAGCCTCTTCTTTAGAAACACCTTCTTTAATTGGTGAAGGTGCTGCGTCTACTAAACCTTTAGCATCTTTAAGACCTAAACCTGTTAATTCTTTAACTAATTTTACAACTGCTAATTTAGAAGCACCTGCTGCTTTAAGAATTACATCAAATTCTGATTTTTCTTCTGCTGCATCTCCACCTGCTCCACCTGCTGGTCCTGCTACTGCTACTGCAGCTGCTGCTGGTTCGATACCATATTCATTTTTTAATATATCAGCTAATTCATTAACGTCTTTTACTGACAAGTTAACTAACTGTTCTGCGAAATCTTTTAATTCTGCCATTTTTGCTTGTTTTAATTTTTTATTATTTAGTTTATAAGTGCGTACTATTTATTTTTCTGATAAAGTCTTTAATATTCCAGACAGTGTATTACCTCCAGACTGCAATGCTGAAATAACATTTTTAGCAGGCGATTGCAATAATGTAATTATATCTCCTATTAATTCTTCTTTAGACTTGATATTAACAAGTGTATCTAATTGATCGTCGCCAACATAAATAGCGTCTTCAATATAAGCACCTTTCAATACAGGTTTATCAGATTTTTTTCTAAAGTTTTTAATTACTTTAGCTGGAGCGTTACTAATTTCAGAAATCATTAAAGAAGTATTTCCTTTTAAAACTTCTGGTAACTCTCCAAAATCTTTATCAGATTTTTCCATTGCTTTGGTAAGCAACGTGTTTTTAACAACTGCCAATCTCACATTAGCTTTGAAACAAGCTCTTCGCAATTGCGAAGTACTTGAAGCATCTAATCCTGAAATATCTGCTAGATATATAGTGTTATTATCAGCTAATTGGCTTGTTAAGTCGTCTATTACTTGTGATTTTTGTTCTTTAGTCATAATTTTCTAAACTTTTAACTTGCTTATACATTAACTGATTTAGCATCTATTTCTATACTATTACTCATAGTACTTGACATGTAGATACTTTTAACATATATACCTTTTGATGTTGATGGTTTTAATTTAATGATTGTCTGAAGCAATTCATTTGCATTACCTTCTATCTTATCAGCATCAAAAGATGCTTTACCTATAGAAGCATGAATAATTCCAGTTTTATCAACCTTAAAATCAATTTTACCGCCTTTAACATCAGCAACAGCTTTTGCAACATCCATAGTTACTGTACCTGTTTTTGGGTTAGGCATTAATCCTCTTGGTCCTAAAATTCTACCTAAAGGTCCTAATTTACCCATAACACTTGGCATCGTTACTATAACGTCAACGTCTGTCCATCCTCCTTTAATTTTTTGAAGGTACTCTTCCAATCCAACATAATCAGCACCAGCTTCTTTAGCTTCGGCTTCTTTATCTGGAGTTACTAATGCAAGTACTTTAACATCTTTACCGGTTCCATGAGGTAATGTTACTACCCCTCTTACCATTTGATTTGCTTTTCTAGGATCTACTCCTAAACGAACTGCAACATCAATAGATGCATCAAACTTTACATTCGTAATTTCTTTTACTAAAACAGAAGCGTCTTTCAAAGAATATGCTTTTGTAGCATCTACTTTTGCAACAGCTTCTTTTTGATTTTTAGTTAATTTTGACATCTTTTTTATAAAATTATAAAGTTAAGCAGGAGCATTTCCTTTTACTTTTATTCCCATTGACCTTGCTGTACCTGCAATCATTTTCATTGCTGACTCTACTTTAAATGCATTTAAATCTTGCATTTTACTTTCAGCAATTACTTTAATTTGATCCCAAGTAATTGTAGCTACTTTTTTACGATTAGGTTCACCTGAACCTTTTTTAGTTTTTGTAGCTTCAAGTATTTGTACTGCTGCTGGTGGTGTTTTTACAACAAATTCAAATGATTTGTCTTTAAAAACAGTAATAACAACAGGCAAAACTTTACCAGGCCTATCTTGAGTTCTAGCATTAAATTGCTTACAGAACTCCATGATATTCACCCCAGCTGCACCTAACGCAGGTCCAACAGGAGGCGAAGGGTTAGCTGCTCCTCCACGAACTTGTAATTTTACAACCTTACTTACTTCTTTTGCCATTCTTGATTATTTTATGTTAAACTTATAACTACATCCTTTTAAAAGATAGTATTTACCCACTTAACATCTGTTAATATTTGATAATTCTTTGTGGAAGCAAAGGTTTATCTATATTGTGTAACACTTTATGATACTTTATCAACTTGCATAAAGCTTAATTCTAATGGAGTTTTTCTTCCAAAGATTTTTACCATAACTTCAAGCTTACGCTTTTCTTCATTTATATTTTCAATAGTGCCTTCAAAACCATTAAATGGTCCGTCAACTACTTTTACTGTTTCTCCTAAAGTATAAGGAATAACTACATTATCATTTTGGATAGCTAGTTCATCTACTTTCCCTAACATTCTATTCACTTCTGCCTTTCTTAATGGTACAGGGTCACCGCCTTTTACTTCTCCTAAAAAACCAATCACACCTGTAACAGATTTAATTACATGAGGTAACTCACCAACCAAATTTGCTTGAATCATTATATAACCAGGGAAATAAACTTTTTCTTTATTGATTTTTTTTCCTTGACGTATTTGTATAACTTTCTCAGTAGGCACCAATACTTGATCAACATAATCAGCAAGCCCTAAACGAGATACTTCAGTCTCAATATAGTTTTTTACTTTATTCTCTTGACCACCTATAGCTCTAACAACATACCATTTCTTTTCAGAATCAGCCATATTATTTTTTTTATTTAAAATAGATTAAAATATTGTTCTAAACCTAATTGAAACACTTTATCAACAGCAAAAATTGCCAAAGCAAAAAGTACAGAAAAAAGAGCTACTACTACGGTAGATTTTTGAGCTTCTGAAAATGAAATCCAAGTAACTTGAGTTCTTAACTCTTCAAAAGATTCTTTTATATATGTAACAACACCCATTATATTTTGTTTTTGTCTTTCGACACTTCACTCAAAAATCCCGTTATTTCGGGATGTAAATTCTATATTGCACGGGTGGAGAGGCTCGAACTCCCGACACC
>DOIV01000011.1:17383-19083 GCA_003511845.1 Flavobacteriaceae bacterium
CTCTACCAACTGAGCTACACCCGTATAGCATATAAGGTGCTCCAATACGGAGCACCTATATATAATATATATACTAACTAATAGGTGTTATAAAATTTCAGTCACTTGACCTGCACCTACTGTTCTACCACCTTCACGAATTGCAAAACGCAAACCTACGTTCATTGCAATTGGTTGATGTAAATCAACAGTAATAGTTAAGTTATCACCTGGCATTACCATTTCAACTCCATCAGGTAAATTAATTGTACCTGTAACATCTGTAGTTCTTACATAAAACTGTGGACGATAGTTGTTATGGAATGGTGTATGACGACCACCTTCTTCTTTTTTCAATACATAAATCTCAGCTTTAAATTTAGCATGAGGAGTTACAGAACCTGGTTTACAGATTACCATACCTCTTTTGATTTGGTCTTTTTCAATACCTCTTAATAAGATACCTACATTATCTCCAGCTTCACCTCTATCTAATATTTTACGGAACATCTCAACTCCAGTTACAGTAGAAGTTAATTTTTCGGCTCCCATACCAATAATATCAACCGCGTCACCCGTATTTGCAACACCTGTTTCAATACGTCCTGTAGCAACTGTACCACGACCAGTAATTGAGAATACATCTTCAATAGGCATTAAGAAATCTTTTTCAACATCACGTTTTGGTAATTCAATCCATGAATCAACAGCATCCATTAATTCCATGATAGAATTTGACCATTTTTCTTCTCCATTTAATCCTCCTAAAGCAGAACCTGCAATTACTGGAGTATTGTCGCCATCATATTCATAGAAATCTAATAATTCTCTGATTTCCATTTCAACCAATTCTAATAATTCTTCATCATCAACCATGTCTACTTTATTCATAAACACAACCATTCTAGGAATACCTACTTGGCGACCTAATAAGATGTGCTCACGAGTTTGTGGCATTGGACCATCAGTAGCCGCAACCACTAAAATAGCACCGTCCATCTGAGCAGCACCAGTAACCATATTCTTTACATAATCGGCGTGACCAGGACAGTCAACGTGTGCATAGTGACGATTAGCCGTTGAATACTCAACATGCGAAGTATTAATTGTAATACCTCTTTCTTTTTCTTCAGGTGCATTATCAATTTGCTCAAAATCTTTCACTTCTGAAAGACCTTTTGTAGCCAAAACTGTAGTAATAGCAGCTGTTAAAGTTGTTTTACCGTGATCTACGTGACCAATTGTACCAATATTTAAATGTGGTTTGGAGCGGTCAAAATGTTCTTTTGCCATAATTATTAATTTTAATTCTTAGTTATATATATATTTAGTTATTCTAATATTCTATTTTTTAATGAGCCAATGACGGGAATTGAACCCGTGACCTCTTCCTTACCAAGGAAACGCTCTACCTCTGAGCTACACCGGCTTAAAGAGTTAAACAAAATAGAGCGGGAGACCAGACTTGAACTGATAACCTTCAGCCTGGAAGGCTGATACTCTACAAATTGAGCTACTCCCGCATTTTATTTTTTTGAGCGAGAGACCGGGTTCGAACCGGCGACATTCAGCTTGGAAGGCTGACGCTCTACCAACTGAGCTACTCTCGCAAATTTTACAATCTTAATAAAAAAATCAAATTCAATATTTCAAAATGATTATACTCACTTACGTTTAATAATCTAATTCGAATAACGTGATTCGAACATCTAATTTTTTGT
>DOIV01000162.1:0-964 GCA_003511845.1 Flavobacteriaceae bacterium
GCGGATAGAGCTTGGGGAAGTGAAAGTGCTGTGTATAGAGTAGCTGGCGTTTTAAATGTTATTGGTGGATGGTTTGGAACCGCTATTACTGCTTTTGCTGCGGCTGCATTAGTTGCTTATTTAATCAATTTAGGAGGTGCAACCATGATTGCTATATTGTTATTGTTGGTAGTAGTCATTTTAATAAGAAATTATATGAGCCATCATAAAAAAACTAAGGAAACTAAGGTAGAAGACAGTTTAAGTAAAGCAGAGAGTCATTCAATACAAGGTGTTATTGAAGAAAGTGCTGATAATATTTCTAAAGTATTAAAAAGAGTTAGTAAAATAAATAAAAACACAATCAATGGCTTGATTAATCAAGATTTATCTAGTCTTAAGAAAGCAAAAGAAACGGTTATAAAATTAGAATCTGAAATAGAAGATTTACAGAATAATATCTTTTATTTTATTAAAGATTTAGATGATTCTTATTTAGGTGCTAGTAAGTTTTATATTGATGTTATTGGTAGCATACAAGATGTAGCACAATCGGCTAGTTTTATTTCTAAAGTAAGTCATAAACATGTTTATAATAACCATAAATCGTTGAAGAAAAATCAAGCTGAAGAATTATTGACAATCAATACCAAATTAGCTGATCTTTTCGGACAGATTAGAGACATTTTTGATTTTCGTGATTTTGAAAAAATTGTTCCTCATATTACTGAGGCTAAACAAGAATTACTACAAGAAGTAGAAGCAGCCATTCAAAAACAAGTAGAGCGTACTCGTTTAAAAGAAACTACAAGTCCTAAAAATACAACCTTGTATTTTAGCTTATTATTAGAAACTAAAGATTTGATTAAAGCCAATATGGAAATTTTGAATCTGTATTATGATGAATATGAACGTTCAAAAACACTTCTAGATTCTGAAGAATTGGGTGATTTTATGTTTTAACAACATAGACCTAGTAGGTTTT
>DOIV01000162.1:1339-2746 GCA_003511845.1 Flavobacteriaceae bacterium
TTTCTAAAACCAATAACCCTTTTACGATACGATTTTGATGAATTTTAGCAATCCAATTTTTGGTTAAAAACAAAAAAATTCCAAATGCCCAATTGAAAATAGTTTGGAATTTGGAATTTATATTTTGGGGGTTGATTTTTATTTTTTACCCTTCACAACTCAGGCACTCTTTCTTTTGCTTGAATTTTTGTGCGGCATTCATACTGTGTTGATAATACATTGACTTTACACCTAATTGCCAAGCTGTAGTGTATATTTTGTTTACGTCTTTAATTGGCATATCTGGATGCACCATTACATTAATAGATTGTCCTTGGTCAATATGATTTTGGCGTGTTGAAGCCTGATAAACAATTGCCATTTGATCTATTTCAGGATAGGTTTTAAACACCTCTTTTTCATGTTCTGTAAGGAAATCTAAATGTTGTACAGAACCATCATAATCGCGAATATTTTTCCATACCTCACTAGTATTTTGTCCTTTTTCTTCTAGCAATTGCTCTAAAAACGGATTTTTAATGGTTGTTTTAATCTTGGCAATATCCTTTACATAACTATTTGACCAAATTGGCTCAATACCTTGTGATACTTGTCCTAAAATAAACGCAGAAGAAGTCGTTGGTGCAATTGCATTCAACGTAGTATTACGTCTTCCATAGCCTTTTAAAATTGCTGGTTCACCTAATAATGTTGCCAATTCTTCTGAAGCTTTATATGATTTTTCTTTTATCGTCTTAAAAATTTCATTGTTTAATGTATACGCTTCTTCACTATCAAAAGAAAGCATTTTAGATTGTAGTAATGAATGCCATCCTAAAGCACCTAAACCAAGTGCTCTATTATCTTTTGCAAAATTATATGCCTTTTCCATAAAGGTAAATGTGAGTTGGTCATCTCTAAGCGGAGAATCTTTATATACTTCTAACTTGGTAATAAACTCATCCATAACCGCATCTAAAAAGAAAGTGAGTGTTTCTACTGCATCTGTATCTTTCCATTGATCATAATGTAATAGATTAATAGATGATAAACAACAAACAAACGACCAGTTTTCATCAGAAGGCAACATGATTTCTGTACACAGATTACTTGCGTAAATTTCTTTGTTTTTATCTTTGTAAACGTCTACTGTACCGTTATTAGCATTATCTCTAAATAAGATATAAGGATACCCTATTTCGCCTCTACGTTGCAATACTTTTGCCCAAATGGCTCTTTTATCATTGTCGCCATCAATCATTTCTTGCATCCATTGGTCGCTAACTGTTACACCATGTGTTAACTCTTGAATAGGGTTTCCTTCGGTACCAATTTCTAAAAACTCTTTGATGTCTTGATGATCGATTGGTAAATAGGCTGAAAAACGCCCATGCTTTACCGAACCTTGACTTACCACATCTACCATTG
>DOIV01000272.1 GCA_003511845.1 Flavobacteriaceae bacterium
TTGATAAAAAAGATTATTATTTCATCTCTTTAAAAGACTTTAAAAATCATATTAAAAGTGATAATTTTTTAGAGTGGGAAGAGGTGTATAGAGATAATTTTTATGGAACTCTAAAAAGTGAAGTTGAACGTATTTGGGCAAAAGGGAAACATGTTATTTTTGATATTGATGTTGCTGGTGGCTTACGGATAAAAAAGAAATTTCCTGAAGAAACCTTGGCAGTTTTTGTAAAACCACCAAGCATTGATGAATTGAAAATCCGTTTAAAAAAGCGTAAGACTGAAAGTGATGAACGTATCAATATGCGAATTGCAAAAGCTTCTGTTGAATTAGCTACAGCACCTCAATTTGATAAAATCATCAAGAATTACGATTTAGATGTGGCTTTAAAAGAAGCTGAAGAATTGGTTGCTGAGTTTGTAATTGATAAAAATCTTATTAAAAAATGAAAATAGGCTTATATTTTGGCACTTTTAATCCTATTCATATTGGGCATTTAGCCATTGCCAATCATTTGGTTGAATTTTCAAACCTTGATGAAGTTTGGCTGGTAGTTACACCACACAATCCTTTTAAGAGAAAAGCATCTTTATTGGCAGACAATCATCGTTATCAGATGGTACAAATTGCCACAGAAGATTATCCAAAATTAAAACCTACTGATATTGAGTTCAAGCTTACTCAACCTAATTATACTGTAAATACACTGGTTCATATTTCTGAAAAACATCCTCAACATCAATTTAATTTGATTATGGGCGAAGACAATTTAGCATCTTTTCATAAATGGAAAAATTATGGAGTCATTTTAGAACAGCATAATATTTATGTATATCCTAGAATTTTTCAAGGTGATAAACCAAAAACTCAATTCAAAAACCATCCTAAAATTCATACTGTTGATGCTCCAATTATGGAAATTTCTTCAACATTCATCCGAAAAGCCATTGCAAACAAAAAAAACATTGAACCGCTACTACCTTGTAACGTATGGAAATATATTGATGAAATGAATTTTTATAAGTCTTAACAAAACAAAAAACCGTTGTATATTTGTAGTTATAGTACATGTCAAAAAAGAAAATAAATAAAAATAAGATTAAAGAAAAACTGACCTTTAAGTACAGGTTTGTGGTATTGAATGAAGATACTTTTGAAGAACGTTTTTCTTTTAAACTCAATAGACTTAATGTAATGATATTAACTACATTGTTTTCTATCATTTTAATTGGTTTGACTATTTTTTTGATTGCCTTTACTCCGCTTAAAGAATACATACCTGGTTATTCTTCTTCAGCTTTAAAGAAAGAAGCGACAAATTTGGTGTATAAAGTAGATTCCCTGCAACAAGAAATAATAGTTAATGACGCCTATATTCAACACATACAGAAAGTGCTAACTGGTGAAGTAGAAAATATTACCTTTAATAAAGATTCTATTGTACAAAAACTACATATTGAAGATGTCAATTTCAAACCTAATCCTATAGACTCTGTTTTTAGAGAAGAAATTGAGCGTCAAGACCGATATAGCGTTTTTGAAAAAGCTACTAAAAAAACCGATTTAGTCTTTTTTGCTCCAATTACAGGAAAAATTACAGCTTCTTATAACTCAAAAGAGAAACACTATGCTGTAGATATAGCCGTAGAAAAAGACACACCTGTTAAAGCTGTTGCTGACGGAACTGTTATTTTTACTGGTTTTACTGCTGATACTGGTTTTGTAATTATTGTAGAACATGCAAAAGGATTCTTATCTGTATATAAACATAATGCTTCTATACATAAAGAACAGGGTGATATAGTAAAATCAGGAGAGGCAATTGCCAATGCTGGTTCTACCGGGGAATTATCTACTGGACCTCATTTACATTTTGAATTGTGGAATGACGGGTTTCCTGTTGATCCTCAAAAATATATAGATTTTAAATAATGGGTATCAAATCTATTTTAGCGAAACCCTTTGCTAAACGAATTCAAAAACGTGTTTACAAATGGGCAAACCAACCTGAGAAAACACAAGAAAAAGTTTTTCAAAAACTCATTACTCAAGCTAAAAACACCACCTTTGGTAAAGATCATTCTTTCGACTCTATAAAGACTTATAAAGACTTCCGAGCCAATGTTCCTGTAAGAGATTATGAGGATTTAAAACCATATATCAATCAAATAATTAAGGGTGAACCTGATGTACTATGGCAAGGAAAACCATTGTATTTTGCAAAAACTTCTGGTACAACTTCTGGTGCTAAATACATTCCGCTAACCAAAGAATCAATGCCGTTTCATATTAAAGCTGCTCGGAATGCTTTGTTGTTATATATTGCTGAAACGGGTAATGCCGATTTTGTCAATGGTAAGATGATTTTTTTACAAGGTAGCCCAATTATTGATGAAAAAAGTAACATTAAAACAGGACGACTCTCAGGTATTGTTGCTCATTATGTACCAAACTATTTACAGAAAAATAGAATGCCAAGTTGGGAAACTAATTGTATTGATGACTGGGAAACTAAAGTTGATGCCATCGTTGAAGAAACCCTAAAAGAAGACATGACACTTATAAGTGGCATACCTTCTTGGGTACAAATGTATTTTGAAAAATTAACTGCAAAAACAGGTAAAAACATTAATGAAATTTTTCCTAATTTTAATCTGTTTGTTTACGGAGGTGTAAATTATGAACCGTATCGGAATAAATTTGAAAAAATGATGGGTAAAAAGGTTGATTCTATCGAGTTGTATCCTGCTTCTGAAGGTTTTTTTGCTTATCAAGACAAACAAAATGAAAAAGGAATGCTCTTGTTATTAGACGGAGGCATCTTTTACGAATTTATTAAAGCCGATGAATTTTTTGATGAAAATCCACAACGAATTACCATTGCTGACGTTGAATTAAACATCAATTATGTAATGATTATCTCTACCAATGCTGGTCTTTGGGCGTATAATATTGGTGATACGGTGCAGTTTACTTCACTCAAACCTTACCGGATAATTGTTTCTGGTAGAATCAAGCATTTTATCTCTGCCTTTGGTGAGCATGTTATTGCCAAAGAGGTTGAACAAGCAATGAAAGAAGCTACTCAAGGTACAACTATAACCATAAATGAATTTACAGTAGCTCCTCAGATCAATCCCACCACAGGATTACCGTACCATGAGTGGTTTATTGAGTTTGAAAATGAGCCTGAGTCTTTAGGTGATTTTATCACTAAAGTGGATGCCAGCATGCAAGCTCAAAATTCTTATTATTACGATTTGATTGTTGGTAATATTTTACAAACTCTTAAAGTTACCACAGTAGAAAAGGGTGGTTTTCAAAACTATATGAAATCTGTAGGGAAGTTAGGTGGACAAAACAAAATTCCACGTTTGTCAAATGATAGGAAAATAGCTGATGTGTTAACACAAGCTGGAAGTCAAACTTAGTGTAATCCGTGAAATTAGTGTCTATGAAATGATCTGCACCAACTAATATGATAAATATCATAGAATTATACCTTTCAGATAAAAAACAATAAATTGAAACAGATGAAAGTAATCTCAGTAAATATCGGAGAACGGAAAACAATTAAATGGAAAAATAAAACGGTTGAAACAGGAATTTTTAAATATCCTGTAGATACTCCTATTTTTTTAGATGTAGAAGATGTAAAAAATGATAGCGTTATTGATAGGAAGAACCATGGCGGTTTTAATAAAGCAGTATATGCTTATGGAAAGCAACATTATAAGCATTGGCAAGAGTTGTATCCAGATTTAGATTGGAATTTTGGTATGTTAGGGGAAAACTTAACCATTACAAACTTAGAAGAAACTCAGCTATATATTGGTAGTGTGTATCAATTAGGCGAAGCTATAATTGAAGTAAGTCAACCTAGGTCACCCTGTTATAAATTAGGCATCCGATTTAACGACCCTAAAATTATAAAACAATTTTGGAACTCTACTAAAAGTGGTGTTTATTTTAAGGTACTAGAAACTGGTCTTGTTTCAGTAAATGATGAGTTGGTGCTATTGAAAAAAGTAACAAATAACAGTACCATAGCTGATGCACATCAAGCTAAGAAAATACTAAAAGGTCAATAAAAAAAACTCGAGTGAAACACTCGAGTTTTTAGGTTGGTTGATTTTGATTTAGTTCAAATTACTTTTTTAGTAAATCTCTAATCTCAGCTAGCAAATCTTCTTGAGAAGGTCCTGCTGGAGCAGCTTCTTCTTCTTTTGCTTTTATCTTGTTGTATGATTTTATCATTATAAACATAACAAATCCAACAATAATTAAATTGATAATAGAATTGATCCATTTACCATACATAATTGCATTTTCAGGTTTGTACCCTTCTTCTCCTTCAGCACCAACAGTAGCAGACAGTACATGTTTCATCTGAGAAAAATCCATTCCTCCAGTAAACTCACCAACAATTGGCATGATAATATCATTTACAAATCCAGTAACAACAAGGCCAATAGCTCCTGCCATAATTACAGCAACGGCAAATTCGATAACATTACCGCCTGTAATAAATTCTTTAAACTCTTTTAACATAATTATTTAGTTTTATAGGTTAATAGTGTGCGAATATACTAAAATTAACAATTAATTAACAATTCTTTTGATTCTTTGTGAAATTGCGGTTAACAACTCATAAGAAATAGAGTTGATTTTTTTAGTCAAATCATTAACCATTTCTTGACTGTCAAAAATGACAACTTCATCTCCTTCTTGGCAATCTATTTTAGTAATATTTACCATAATCATGTCCATGCAGACGTTGCCTACTATTGATGCTTTTTTGCCATGAATTAAAACATAGCCATTACCATTACCAAAAGCTCTGTGTATACCATCTGCATGCCCAATAGGTATCGTTGCTGTTCTAATTGTTTTATCAGCTTTAAAAGCTCTATTATAACCAACGGATTTTCCTTTTTCTATACTATGAATTTGAGAAATAACGGATTTTAACGTGGCTACATTTTTCAATTTTTTGGTGTGTTTCTTATCATTTGCAAATCCGTACAAGCCAATACCAATTCTAACCATATCAAAATGGGCTTCTGGGTAATTTAGAATACCCGAAGTATTTGTCATATGTAATATCGGTTGATATCCTAATTTTAAACTAAACTGATTAGTTATCCTCTTGAAAAGACTTATTTGATTCTCAGAAAAGGCTTTTTCATTTAAATCTTCACTTGCTGCCAAATGTGAAAAAACTGAGCAAATTTTCACTGAAGTTCTACCCTTAATTTTAGAGAGTATAGCATCAATATCATTTTCAGAAAACCCTAATCTATTCAAGCCTGTATTAAATTTTATATGTATTGGGTAATCTTTCTTGTTTACGGCTTCAGTCTTATCAATAAAAGCTTCTAAAACTCTTTTACTATAGATATTAGGCTCTAAGTCATGTTGAATAATACTTTTAAAGTTTATAA
>DOIV01000054.1 GCA_003511845.1 Flavobacteriaceae bacterium
TTCATGTGTCTAAATTTTAATTTTTATAGGCGACACATAGTGTTTGCCATTAGTCATTTCCTTATATGTCAAAATTTGACATGCTCTTTTATGTGTTTATAAATTTTTATCTTTTGTATTAATACTCACTACTCCAAAATTACCTAATATTTTTCTTTTAGTGTTTGTATTTGTAATGTTTCCAGTTATATGAACAGGTGGTAAAGCGAATAATTGACCTAGATCACCACCACCATCATCAGATTGACTTTCTTCTTGAATAATCATATTTAAATAAAATTGATAGGTAGTATAATTAAAATTTATTAGCCTTGCATGAATATGACTATCTGATAAACCTAAACCTGCAGTCTCTTCAATAAATGCATTGTTATTTCCATCAAAAAGAATATCGTCAGTTAGTTGATAGGTAGATGTCTCCATATTGTCTTTTAAAGCAGTAATTTCTAATCGGTAAAAATTATTTTCATTGACAGGATCTTTAAAAGTGGCACGAATATAACCATCAACACTTGAAATTTCATCTATTACTACAACAGAACCTAAACGCTCTTTCTCTGAAGTATATACGACATTATCTAATTCAACTTCAATCCAATATAAATTACCAATGATTGGTGTGGGTAATGTATTACTTTCATACACTCCATTTTGTTCTGAAAAAACACTTGTTACAAGTGTCTTTTTAGCCTTTTGATCTTCAGTATAAAGCAATATAGTAGCATTGTTTACAGTTTTAGGTTGTGACGAAGTATTCTCTACAGGGACTGATTGTTGTATCGTGATTTTTAGTTTTTCAGTATGATTTGTGAGGTTGCCAAAAATAAATAGTTGAGGCTCAAATGTAGTATCTAAAGAGACTTCTTTATTACAATTCGTTAATAGAAATGAAACAAAAAGGAGTAGTGTGTATGTATATAATGATTTCATATGTTTAAAATTTAAAATTATAGGTAATAAAAGGAATTTGAGAGCCAATTACTGAAAATTGATATGTTTTTAATTTATTGTCATTAAAAGTTGAATACCTTGAAAAAGCGTTCTTCCTTCCATAAACATTATAAACTCCAAATGACCAACTGCTTTGCCACTTTGTGTTAGGATTTCCTTTAGGGATGTAATTAAATGACACATCTAACCTATGTGTATCTGGTATTCTGTATGCATTTCTATCAGAATAGGTTAAATGCGGAATGCCACCAACAATAATTCTTCCAGCTGCTTGTGTAGAGGGCCTTCCTGTTTGATACGTAAAAAAAGTGTTTACATCCCATTTCTTAGTCAATTTATAATTGGCTATGAAATTTAAAAGGTGTGGCCTGTCATAATTTGAAGGATAATATGTCCCTCCATTAATGTTTTCAGATTCAAAACTACTTATTGTTTTTCTTTTAGTTACTGCATAGGTGTAATTTATATTCCCCGTAAGTTTACCTTTATTTTTATGTAACCCTATTTCTGCACCATATGCAAATCCTTTTGCTGGAAGTAATTGAGTTTCTAAATTTTCTTTAATAAATAAATCTGCACCATTTTTATACTCAATCATATTTTTAAAGGTTTTGTAATAGCCTTCTAAAGAAAAGTTATAAATATCATTTGATGTGTCATAAGCATAACCGGCAGATATTTGATTTACCTCTATAGGTTTTATATGCGTTCCTGAAGGTTTCCAAATATCAAATGGTAATGCTGCTGTTGTACTTGATATCATATGGATATATTGAAACATTCTATTGTAACCTAACTTCAAAGCTTTACGATCACTAATAGCATATTTAAATGAGAGTCTTGGTTCTAAGCCCATATAACTTTTTGTTAATTCTCCTTTTTTATAGCTATTATTACCAGTTATTGTACTGACTGACATTGGTAATTCTGTATTGTATTTTGCAACATTATAAGGACCGATATTTCCAAACCATGAAAAACGTAATCCTGCATTTACAGAAAATTTATTCCATTCTTTTTCATATTCAACATAAGGAGCAACTTCCAGACCTTTTTCAGTTTCAAGATTAATTTCGTTAATACCTACTTCATCCGTTTTAATTTCAGCAGGTATAAACTTATATAAAGTATTATGAATTCCAAATCTAAATTTTGAAGTAGGGCTTTGATATAATGTGAAATCTGGTTTGAAAATCCAATTTTCTATAGAAGATTTCCAAGTAAAATTTCCTGATGCATTTGAAGTTCCACCACTAACAATACCGAGGCCATAATTATATTTACTGTAAATCCCTGAAATATTCATGAATAATCTGTCAGAAAAAAGATGATTCCATCGTACAGTAGCTGTTGTATTGTTCCATTCAAAATTAACGCTCTCGTCATCGTTATTAGGCTCTTCTTCATCTTCAAACTTTAATTTCATCACATCAGCTCCAAAATATCCTGAAACAAACAACTTGTTATTATCATTAATGTTCCATGTTAATTTAGTATTTAAATCATAAAAGTAAATTTTGTTATTTTCAACTCCATTCTTAATCAAAGGGAAAAACATATCAAAATACGATCTACGCCCAGAAATCAAATAACTTATTTTTTCTTTTTTGAGAGGTCCTTCTAAGGTTAATCTAGAAAACAACAATCCTAAACCTCCCTCTCCTTTAAAACTCTTATTACTTCCTTCACGTTGTCGTATGTCTAAAACCGAAGAAGCTCTCCCTCCGAAACGAGCAGGAATTCCGCCTTTATAAAGTTTAAGACTTTTAATAGCATCAGTATTAAATATAGAGAAAAACCCCCATACATGTGACGAGCTGTAAATAGGTGCTTCATCTAATAAAATCAGGTTTTGATCTATATTACCTCCTCTTACATTAAAACCTGTAGCCCCTTCTCCTACACTACTAACTCCTGGCATCGTTAAAACGGCTCTAGTGATATCTGGCTCACCTAACAGAGCTGGCAATTGTTTAATTTCTGCACTTCTCATTTTAGTAACACCAAGAAGTGTTGATTGAACTTGGCTTTTTCCTCTACTTTCAGAAGATAATACTACTTCTTCTAATTGATTATCTGAAGGCCTTAACTCAATATTGAGTTTTATATTTCGGTTAAGCTCTATTTCAATTTCTTTTGTTTCAAAACCTACATAAGAGACCTGTATAGTGTGTTTTTTACTTAGAAGCGTAATGGAATAAAAGCCATATTCATTAGTAACGACACCTTTGTTTATATTCTTAATAAGGATTGTAGCACCTAATAATGTTTCTCCTGTAGCTGAATCTTTAATAGTTCCGCTTAATGTGAATTTTTGTTGTTGAATTGATTTTAACTTGGGTAATTCAGATAAAATAACACGACCTTTCTTCATGGTATATGTTATGGCTTTATTTTTAAAAAGCTTATCTAACACTTTATTTAATGCTTTATCAACAACAGAGATATCAAATCTCTGTTTCGTATCTACAATGTCATTATTATAAATAAAACTTGTTGAAGTTTGTTGTTCAATAAGCTGTATAATTTCCTCTAGCGGAGTATTATTTACATCTAAAGAAACTTTATCTTGAGAGAAACTATTGATTGCCATTAGTTGTAAACAACCAATTAGGTAAAGGGATAATGATAATTTCATTAAAAGCCATTTTTTATTACGCACACTTTTTAAAGTTAAAAATGCTGTAAACTGTTTAATTTTCATAAATTTGATTCTTGTTAATTAATACTGATTTTGCGATTAGAAATTTTTAACATTTAGTGGGGAAATTGCCGTTTCCCCACTTTTTATTTTACAACCCATTTATTATCTTCTATCTTTTTATACTCAAAGTGTTTTGAAAGTTTTAATGTTTCTAAAATTTCATCTATAGTTATTGATTTATCAAAGGATCCTGTGAATTTTGAATTAGATAATTGTTCATTCTCAAAGCTTATTTTTATATTATATTGAATACTTAAATCATTTGCAATTTCTTTAAATGATTTATTTTTGAATGCAATTTTTCCTTTTACCCAAGCAATTGAGTTTTCTATAAACTCAGCTTTTAATTTAATGATTTTATTATTTTTATCAGAAAAAATAATTTTATCTTTAGGAAGCATTATAATCTTATTTTTAAAGTATTTATCATTACTAACTTCAACTTTACCTGTAAATAAAACTGTTTCTGTAAAGTCATTTTCTGCATACGACTTCACATTAAAACTTGTCCCTAGTGCCTTAACATTTAATTGATCTTTAGTACTTACTATAAAAGGATGCTTTTTGTCTTTTGCAACCTTAAAAAAAGCTTCTCCTTCTAAATATAGTTTTCTAGGAGAGTTTTCTGAGTACTTCAAAATACTAGATGCATTCAACCAAACTTTAGACCCATCTGGCAAGTCTATTTGTTTCTGTTCACCAAAGGTGGTTTCTACTAATATTTGATTATTATTTACAGAAAAATTCTGATATATAAATGTTGATGTTGTTATTATGAATATTAATACCGCAGCATATTTCAATACATTTTTCCATTGAAATGAATTTGAAGTTTCTGGTTCAACTGCTTCAAAGAAACGCTCTTTAGCTAGTGTTGTAGAAATTGGTAATTGAGAATTACCTCCAGTTTTTTTATAAATAGATTCAATCTCAATAAATAATTGCTCATCATAAGTATCGGAATTTATCCATTTTTCAACTTTAAGTAATGTAGATGCATCTGCTGTCTTTGAAATATATGCCCAAAGATCAGTTTCTGTTATATTATAATTTTCCATATCATGTCTATTATTTCTGCTAATGATATATTATTTTTATCATTAGAATTCATCCATAACTCTACTTTCTCATCAATTTCAATATTTTTTGAATCAGACAAATAGGTTATGAATTCTGTTTTAGTAATTTGATAATTATCCATAATTATTGACTATTGTAATTCTATTATTGCTCGTTCTATAATTTCATCTGTTTTTAAATCGTTCCAGTCAAAAAGAACAGGAATATCTGGTGGAACTCCATTCTCATAATCTGGGCTCTTATCTAATGTTAAAGCTTGGGTTATTGAGAATCTATACGTCCACCCATTTGGTAGTTGACCTCCATTTGGCAAACCAAGTCCACCACCTGTTGTATCTCCAATTAGTACTATATTTGAGATTGCTTTGGCAGCTAGAGCAGTAAAAGATCCAGCACTAAAAGTACCTCTGTCTGTTAGAATTACTACCTTATTCTTATACCTTTCTCCATCATAAGGCTCTACATAAGCTGGTTTTGAATCTGAAAAATCGTTATGATTAGGCCCACTTTTAATTCTAGAATAATAAATTAATGTTTTAGTCTCAACAAATCTGCTAAGTAGTTTAAACATATCCTTTGGTGAACCTCCTCCGTTTTCTCTTAAATCTAAAATCAACCCTTTTGTGTCTTTATATCTATTTAAAACAAAATCAGTATTTATTTGATCTATCTCGTCAGAAAATGAAGAAAAACGCACATATCCAATCTCTCCATTAGCTATAAAACCATGTGCAAATGGACCAGATATATAATAATCTTTTGGCAGATAATTATCAGTAATTATTCGCCAATCAAAATTATCTTGACCTAAGTGATGTGTTCCAAACCGTGAGATATTAAAGTTAGAGATAAGGTTAGTATGATCGTCTTTTAACTCTGCTAACATATCTCCTAGTACGTTAAATAAAGCATCCTCAGTCATTTTATCATGTATCTTTGCAGAATATTCAACTTTAATAGCATCCCAGTCAATGTTTTTCAATTCAAAATAAGAATATTTTTCATTACATTCTTTCCATAAATAATCAAGATTACTTTGAGGACTCGTTGTTTCTACAGCTTTATCCCAAATAGCTTCTTCACAAGAAATAAATATAAATACTACTGCTAATATTATTATTTTAAAGACCTTCATAATTATTGGTTATTAGTATTAAATAAAAGTGTAAACTTAACTGTATGATGGGCAGCTTGAAAAGTATCAACTTCACCACCAGTTTTATAGGCTTCCCATATATAGGAGAATTTTATTTTATTTTTATTTTTTAAAGGCATCGTAAAGTCAAGAGCCGTATTCATTCTAAAACCAGAAAAAACCTTAAATTGATAATCATCAAAAACAGATTCAAGAATTGGTTTGTTTAATATAAATGCCTGTCCTGAATATACATATCCATTACGAAAAGAATTATTAATTATCCCAACATTAAGCCTAAAAGCTAATTTTTTATCTTTTTCTCTTCTTCTTGATAGAAAAAGCTTAGAGGCTTTTATAGAGCCAAATAGTGTTGGAATAACTTCAAGACCAACTCCGTTATTACCTAAAGATTCATTAACTCTAAAATTACCAGTAGCATTAAGTAATCCACCAACTTTAATATTCAACTTTTCTGTATTAAATTTATTTAATTGATAGAGTTGAGAATAGTATGGTGAAACTATATAAACTTTACTTATTGCTTCTTGTTTGTTGAAGTTGTTTTTATGATTTCCAAAAGAATAAGAAAATCCATATTCAGTTTCTCTTTTTTTATCAACCTTATTATAGGATAGTGAGATGTAGTTTTGCACTCCACTATAAACAAGAGGAGATGTTGCGAAGTCTACAAATCTCGAATATCCTTTTCCTACGGCAATATTTATATAAGATGGACGCTTTTCTCTCAGTTTTTTTTTAGAACTTATATTTTGTGATAAAACTCCTGTTGAAACAAGTAACACTAAGCTTATGGTAATTTTTCTCATCTCTATTTTTAATTATAGCTGTTTAAATGAGCTCATAATTATGACTCTTCGTATATAAGACGTTTACCGAACAACCTTACCCTATTTTAAAATGCTTTTTTATAAATAATCTTTTAAATATTTTCGAAATACTATCAAAGCCTTTGAAATATGAGACTCTACTGTTTTTATAGAAATATTTTTTTTATCAGCAATTTCTTTATAGGTAAGACCTTTGTCTCTTGATAACTTAAATATTTGAACGGTATTTGGATGAAGAGAGCTATAAATGATTTTGATTAGGTCAATAATTTCCCATTGATTATCAATATCTTCAAGTATTGAAGAGTCTAAAATATATTGATTGGTATGTTTCTCTCTAACTTTAGTTTTTCTATAATTATCAATGATATTATTTTTAAGAGTAACAATTAAATAGGATTCTACAGAGCGTTCAGAATCATTTATACTATCAAAATTATTCCAAAGTTTGATAAAAGTTTCCTGTACCAATTCGCTAGCAATATCGTTATCTTTTAACACTTTAATAGAATAACGATATAATTTTGTGTAATGCTTATCAAAAAGCAATGAGAATTTTATCTTTTTATATTTTAGAGTCATTTAAATAATTTATAAAAATGCTACAAACCTAAAATAAATTCTATTTGTTTCGCTTAAAACACTGTTTTTTTCTTTTTTTTTAAAATTCAAAAGCCTCTATTTAAACTCTTTTTTTGATATTTAAAGTTTAATAAATTTAATGAAACACACATATTATAAGCAGATTACATCAATTCATAAAACTTAAAAGTGTTAAAAACTGTTAATAGAATTTAACAAATCAAACAAAAATTAATTGTTAAATTGATAGAAAAGTATACATTTGCACCAACAAAAAATTTAATAAATTCTAAAAACAACTAAAAACATTAAATTATGAAAAAATTATCGTTAATCTTATTGACAACAGTATTGTTGGTATCTTGTGTTTCTAAAAAGAAATATGTTGCCTTAGAACAAGACCGTAATCAAATTAAAGGTGAATTGCACAAAACATCTGTTGAAAAAGAAGAACTTGAAGCTAAATTTGCAGCAATTGAAGCTAAAGTAGCATCTTACAATGCTAAAATCAATGCTCTTAAAGAAGAAAGTAATGCTAAATTGACAACATCTGATGGTGCTGTTTTATCTGGAGCTGCTAAAAAGCAAATGAGGAGTACAATTTCAAAAATGGATCCTGCAGCTGTTGCTGGAGCTAAAACGCTCAAAGATTCAATGAATTTAGCCGTTTCTTATAACTTAAAGAAAACTATGGCTGGTAGTGAATTGGGTGAAGATAGTAATGGTAATGTTGACATCAACATTAACGAAACTGTCGTAATGATTACTATTGCTGACAACTTATTGTTTAGAACTGCAAGTTACAGAATGAATAATAAAGCAGATGGGATCTTACAAAAGATTGCTGATCTTCTTGCTTCTGAGCCAAGTTTAGATTTAATGGTTGAAGGTCATACTGATTCAAGAACTATCAGTACTAGTGCTATTAAAGATAACTGGGACTTAAGTGTTTTACGTTCTACATCTATCGTTAGAAGATTAGAGAAAAAATTCAAAGTTGATCCAGCAAGATTGATTGCTTCTGGTAGAAGTAGTTTTCAACCTTTGGTAGCAAATGATTCTAGAGAGAACAGATCTAAAAACAGAAGAACAAGAATTGTTATCATGCCTAATATTGATAAATTCTTTGCTTTAATGGCTGAAAAATAATAACTTTTTCAACCAACAATACAAATAGAGTAAAAAAAGAGCTTGATGATTTTTCATCAAGCTCTTTTTAGTTTACAAAAATATCAACTCAATTCTTATAATTTAAGGCTCTATGTCGTTTAGAATGGGTATAGGCAAAAGTATTATTTTTGAATATGGGATAGCCAG
>DOIV01000306.1 GCA_003511845.1 Flavobacteriaceae bacterium
ACGAAGTTACCCTTTTTTATTGAGAAAGTCAAGTTCAATACTACTCTTATGTGTAATAAATATTCTTAATACTAATTTGCTTGCCATCAAAATTTTGGTCACCTATGAGGAAGAAAATTTAAATCTGCTCCTTGTATTTAATCGATAGAATTCCTTGAGATTCTGCCTTCGAGTAGTTGATTGTTTTGCAAATTTCACAACTCATCCGTACAAAATGACAATTCAGTAATTATAAATTTTACAGACCTTACTTTTTGTGGACTTTTGATGTGTAAATAAAAATAAGTTTAATTTAAAATTAGAAATTATGATTAGAATTGTAACCATGGCAGTAGTATATTTAATTACTTTAGTAGCAGAAGCACAAACGTCAACAGAAGTTAAAACGGATAAAGTAGATGGTATAACCATCACAGTAAATGTACCTAATGCAACTAGTGATAAAGGCACTGTGCAATTTGGGTTACATACCAAAGAAACATTTGGCAAAAAACCATTTATGACTAAAATAGTAAACATAGTAGATGGTAAATGTGAAGTGATTTTTGAAAAGGTGCAAGTTGGGGTTTATGCTATTACTTGTTTTCATGATGCTAATGAAAATGGTGTGATGGATTTTACAGAAAGTCGTATGCCTATAGAAGATTATGGTATTTCTAACAACCCTGCATTAATGGGGCCACCAACATTTGATGTGGCTAAATTTACAGTTGAAAATAAATCATTAGATTTAACACTTAAATTTTAAATTTTGTTTTCATTGATAATAATATTTAAGAGAACAAATAATATTATACTCTTTTAACAAGAAATAAATTAAAATATAGAATGTCAGATTTAAAAAGAATACTAGGTATAGGTTTTGTTGTAGGTCTCGTGTTGTTTGTTATAAACTTAGCTTTTAATTTGTTTTCTGGCGGAACTTTTGAATTGAATCAAAAAGCATTGATAGTGTTCGGATATTTTCAATATTATTCAATTGCATTGACAGCTGTTAATATATTCTTTTTTAAATATTTAAATAATATAGAATGGAAAAAGTATATAAAATACAGAATAGTGATTGGTATTGCAGGAGGGATTTCATTAACAATGGCAAGTGTATTCTTACTACGGATGTTTCAAAGAACGGGTATTGAAGGATTGGGTTTTGAAGAGTTTTATTCTAAAGAAGTAAATAACGGAGCGTATTATTTAACATCATTATTAATTACAATTGTAATATCTATTTTTTTTCATGCGATTTATCTTTATCGTGAGTTGCAAAAGAAAAAAGTTACTGAACAGAAAATTATTGCAGGTACAGCATCTGCTCAATTTGATGCTTTAAAAAATCAATTAGACCCTCATTTTTTATTCAATAGCTTAAATGTATTGACCAGTTTGATAGATGAAAACCCAGATGCAGCTCAGAAGTTTACAACATCATTATCAAAAGTTTATCGTTATGTGTTAGAGCAAAAAAATAAAGAACTGATATCGGTTGATGAAGAACTACAGTTTGCTAAAACCTATATCAGATTATTAAAAATGCGTTTTGAAGATAGTATCATTTTTGAAATCCCTGAAAAGGCAAGTAATCCTGATGCTAAAGTTGTACCGTTATCATTACAATTGTTATTAGAAAATGCAGTAAAACACAATATTGTAAATGACGCAAACCCTTTAACGATTAAAATTTATGAAAACGGAGGAAGCTTAATTGTAGAGAATAACTTACAAGTTAAAAAAGTACTAAAAAAGGGAAGTGGAGTAGGCTTGGTAAATATACAGCAACGCTATAGTTTACTGACCAAACGTAAAGTAAATATTAACAAATCAACATCGACATTTATAGTTGAATTGCCGATGTTAACAAAACAATCATCAATTATGAGAACAGAAACAACATCAAATACAGTAAATTCTAGTTATATCAGAGCTAGAAAACGAATGGAAAAATTAAAAGAATTTTACGGTAGTCTAGCAGCTTATGTTATTGTAATACCATTTTTAATTTTTATTAACATGAAAACTTTTTCAGGGTTTCAATGGTTTTGGTTCCCTATGTTGGGTTGGGGGATAGGATTAGCTTTTCAAGCCTTTGAAGTCTATGGTAAGGATAAGTATTTTGGAAAATCTTGGGAAGATAGAAAAATGCAAGAGTTTATGGAGCAAGAAGGCAATGATAAAAATAGATGGGAATAAACAAGAATATTATGGAAGATTATACACAAGAAAAACGCTATTTAAAAGCGAAAGAACAAGTAAAGAAACTTAAAGAATTTTATATACATTTAAGTGTTTATATTATTATTAATGTGGGATTGTTATTGCTTATTTATAGCGGATATGATGTTAAAAGAAATTTTTGGAATTATGGCTCGTTTTTCACACCTTTAGGATGGGGCTTAGGCTTAGCAATTCATGCGATAGTAGTTTTTGGGCCAAATTTAGCATTTATAAAACATTGGGAGAACAGAAAGTTAAATCAATTTATCAATGAAGAAAAACAAAATAATAATAAACAATGGGAATAGTTATGGAAGATTATAGTAAAGAAGAACGTTATATAAGAGCAAAGAAAAAAGTAGAAAAAATAAAAGGATTTTATTGGCATTTTGCAATCTATTTAATTGTCTGTTTATTTGTTAGTACCAGTAAAATTATAAGAAATATAATTGGAGGAGGAGATTTTTTTGAGTCCTTTTGGGAGTTTGAAACCTTTGCAATTTGGGTGTTTTGGGGAATCGGAATTTTTTTCCATGCCATGGGGGTTTTCGGATCAAATATCTTTTTTGGAAAAGATTGGGAACAACGTAAAATGAATGAGTTTATGGATGAGGATAAGCAGCAATGGCAATAATAAATAAAGTATCTGAATTAATATATAAACATTAAATTAATGAACATCATTATTATAGAAGACGAAAAACCTGCTGCACGTAGGTTAGATAGAATGTTGCAAAAAATTGGACATACAGCAGAAGCAATGTTGCATTCTGTTGAAGAATCAATAAACTGGTTTCAAAATAATGAACATCCAGACCTTATTTTTTTAGACATCCAGTTGTCAGATGGGCTTTCATTTGAGATTTTTGAAACTGTAGAGATTAAAAGTGCTATAATTTTTACTACTGCTTATGATGAGTACGCATTACAAGCTTTTAAATTAAACAGTATTGATTATTTATTAAAACCAATAGATGATGAAGATTTAGAAAATGCATTATTAAAATATAAAGAAAGGATTTCTGAAAAGAAAAGTGTCTCTATTGATTTTGATGATATTAAAAAGTTCTTGGTAAATCCCCAAGAAAAAAGTTATAAAAAACGCTTTACAATTAAAGTAGGGCAGCATTTAAAAATGATACCTGTTGATGCTATTGAATGTTTTTATAGTGAAAATAAAGGTACTTATATACATACTGCTGAAGGCAGAGATTATTTAATTGACTTAACCTTAGAGCAATTAGAACCTGAACTGTCACCAGATACTTTTTACAGAACTAGTCGCAAGTTTTATGTCAACATCAATGCTATAAAAGATATTATTTCTTATACCAATTCAAGATTGCAACTAAAATTACATACGTATAATGCTCAAGAAATTATTGTTAGTAGAGAGCGTGTAAAAGATTTTAAAGCTTGGATAAACTAAGCGTTTATAAAAGAATAGAGTAAGAGTGCCCATCCTATAACCAATAGCAACCCTCCTAGAGGTGTTATTGGTCCAAGAAACTTCATTTTCTTCCCTTTGGCAGCACTAAGTACTAGTCCGTATATGCTAAAGGAAAAAAGAAATGTTCCTATAATAATACAGTAAATGATGTACTTTTCAAGTGTACTAGTTTGATTGAGATTGAATCCTAAAACTAAGAGTAAAATAGCATGATACATTTGATATTTTACACCAGTTTCAAAACTTTTCAATTGATCTTCTGATAAAATATTTTTTAAAGCATGAGCACCAAAAGCACCAAATACAACTGCTAACAAGCCAAATAACGCACCAAAAATTAAAGATAATTGCATTTTTATTGTGTTAATTAAGTTCAAAAAAACTAAACATACTACCGCCATAACGTTTAGAATAACTAAAATGCTCATTATTTGAGAGGTCTGTATCCTTAGAATGTTCTATAATTAACAATCCGTTTTCATTCAAAATGTCTTTTGAAAAAACCAAAGTAGAAATGGTTAAGAATTGTTCATCACTAAAGCTATAAGGCGGATCAGCAAAAATAATATCAGCAGTAACTGTGTTTTTTTTTAAAAATTTATAGACATCATTTTTAATGGTTGTAATTTCCATAGAACACTCTTCAGAAATTAAATTGATAAATTTAACGCAACCATAATGCTGGTCAACACTAATGATGTTTTTTGCTCCACGTGAAGCGAATTCAAAACTGATACTACCAATACCAGCAAACAAATCTATGATAGACAAACCTTCAAAATAATAGAGGTTATTAAGTATGTTAAATAAAGATTCTTTGGCAAGATCGGTTGTAGGGCGTGTAGGTAGTTTTTTTGGAGCAGTAATACGTTTTCCTTTGTGTTTTCCTGAAATAATTCGCATTAATATTGATTTAAGATAGTGTAGTAAGTGCGTTTGTCTGTCTCAGTAAAAGAGACATCAAATTTATATTTTGACCTATTTTCTAATAAGCTTACATTTCTAATATATGTATAGGCAATACTGTATAATTCGTCGTCTTTTTGAATGTTCCCAAGCATTACCAATTCAAATTTTTCTGGATTTAATTTTAGTTGCTCAGCAGCAAATAAAACATAATAAATAAAGTCTTCTTTGGTAGAGAATTTAAAGGTATTATACAATTGAAGTTTTTTGTTGGTAATAACAATCAATTCAAAGTGATTATTGTCTATGTGAACAAACATTTGAGGTGTTAAACTGTATTTGTAAACAGACAAAAGACTTTCTATCAATATTTTTGAATTGTGATTGAAATCAAAAGCACTAAATTTATCTATTAGAAAGTTATTTATATTTACATAAGGGATAAATACAGAGATAATATCTTGGTTTTTTATTTCATCAAACACCAAATAATCTTGAGGATACACTTTATTATTATAACTTACATAAGCTTGTAACTTATTTTCGTCAAATAATGGTTTAGGTACTAAAGTATATAAATCATTTACATGTGTAACATGTACCGATTTATATTTATGTTGCAATAATTCTTCATTTTCAAAAATTGAAGTAATATTTTCAATTAATCTTTGAGGAGAATTATTTACTTCTTTAAATTGATAATCATAAAGAGCAATAAAAGTAGATTTTTCTTTATTTAATATACAAAAAGAAAATCCATCCAAACTAAATTGGATGGATAAATGATTGTTTTTTAGATGATTTACATCTAAATTATTTGCTTTTAGCTTTTTCTTCGGCTGTATCATATGAAGGTGGCCAATTACCACTAGTTTTAAGACCTTCTAAAGATCCAACAGAAATATATCCTCCTTTAACTTCAGAGCCACCAAGAGACTCTTTTTCTTGACGGACAAAGTCTTTATTTAATCCTTTTAAAACTATACCTTTATCTACTTTAGCTTCAAAAACAGAGACATTAATTCCTGGCATTTTTTCAACAAGACCTGTTTCGAGTGTAAATTGAGTATCAGTACCAGGTACATTAAACATGTTTTTATAATCTCTACCAGCAAAATCAGCTCTTACATCTTTAAAAGCGATAGTATCAACAATCCTTTTTTCTACTTGTATGATAATACCTCCACCTTTATCTTCATCAACAACAACATTTTTTACTTCAGTAATTGCAAATTTTGCAGTGTCTAAGAATTTGATTAGACCTTGTTTGTTTGAAGTAAACTTACCTGTTACTTCTTTGTGTGCTACTTGTGCATCACGTATTATTTTTAAATTTTTAATTACCTTTCCATATTTAGAAACCTTAGCTTTATTAAAATTTATTGGTCCCATAATAGATTGAAAAATATTATAGCCAAGAAAAATAATAAGAGCCCAAAGTAGAATTGAAATGAAAGGTCTTGCACCTTTAGGTATTTTATTTACAATTAAATAAGCAAGTAAGCCAACGACTATAATTGCTGCAATGATAATTAGAATAGTGTACATCTTTAAATTAATTTGTTTAGTGATGGTTATACAGCAAATCTACAAAATTTTTTTAAAGTTAAAAACCTTTAGTGATAAATCAATTTGTACCTTTGGTTTTTTAGCAATGAAGCCAATGATTACTGACCCTTTAGAGTTTTGTAGAATTTTAATAAGTGAATTTCCGTTCGTACCTACAGAACTTCAAAACACTTTATTAGAGCAATTGTCGTCATTTATTTTCGATAAAGATAAAAATCTAATATTTTTACTAAAAGGCTATGCAGGAACAGGTAAAACCACTACAATGAGTACGTTAGTGAATAATTTAGGGAAAGTAGGTGTGAAATCAGTTTTATTAGCACCAACAGGTAGAGCTGCTAAAGTTATTGCCAATTATTCAAGTAAAAAGGCTTTTACTATTCATAAGAAAATTTACCATCCGCGTAAAACAAATAATGGTGGAGTTTCTTTTGCTTTGCAACATAATAAGCATACCAATACAATATTTATTGTTGATGAAGCCTCTATGATACCTGATAGAAATGCGAATGCGAATTTTTTAGATCAGAGTTCTTTATTAGATGATTTGCTCTCTTATGTGTATTCAGGTAAAAATTGTAAATTAGTTTTAGTGGGTGATACTGCTCAATTACCTCCTGTAAAATTAAATTTGAGTCCAGCTTTAGATGCAAATATATTAGAGTATGATTATCATAAAAATGTTATTGAAATTGAATTGGATGAGGTGATGCGTCAACATCAAAATTCTGGTATTTTAGCAAATGCAACTAAATTACGAGTTTTATTAAATAAAAGTATTTATGATGGATTTCAATTCGATTTAAATTTCTCTGATATTATCCGTTTAACGGATGGTTACGACATAGAAGATGCTATTACGGTTGCTTATGATAGTAATGGGGTAGAAGATACAACCTTTATTGTACGCTCTAATAAACGAGCCAATCAATACAACCAACAGATTAGAACGAGTATTCGCGGACAAGAAAATGAAATTGCAGCAGGCGATTTTATTATGGTAGTAAAAAATAATTATTATTGGTTAGACGATACCTCCTCTGCATGTTTTATAGCTAATGGTGATATTTGCGAAATTTTAAGGATTTTTAGTTATAAAGATTTATATGGATTTAGATTTGCAGAGCTTACTGTAAGATTGATTGATTATCCTGATGAAAAACCTTTTGATACGGTTGTGCTATTAGATACGTTGACCAGTATTACACCTTCATTAACTTATGAGGAATCTAATAAATTATATCAAGAAGTATCAAAGGATTATGAAGATGAAAAATCTGCTTATAAAAGATTATTAGCTGTCAAGAAAAATAAGTACTTTAACGCTTTACAAATTAAGTTTTCTTATGCAGTAACTTGTCATAAATCGCAAGGAGGGCAATGGAAAACGGTTTTTATAGAACAACCTTATTTACCCGAAGGGCAAGGTCTTTCTTATTTTAGATGGTTGTATACAGCAATTACTAGAGCACAAGAAAAGTTGTATTTAATAGGGTTTTCTGATGAATATTTTAAAGAATAAATTCTACTGCTTAGTTTAATCTTGCAATGCAAAAACTTTTTTCAATAAATTTGTATTTCTTGAAGAAATTTTTGTTCTAATTTGTTTTTCTTCAACAGCAATCATAGTAAAAACCCCTTTTAAAGCTTCTTGTGTTACATAGTCAGTGAGGTCTGGATTTACTTTTTTAACAAATGGAATGGTATTGTATTTCTGAATAATTGTATTCCAAATTTTATCTGCACCAACTTTAGCAAACGAGCTTTTAATTACGGGATTAAATTTACTGTATAAAGCACTAGATGTTCCGCCTTCTAAATATTTAGTTGCAGCATTATCAGATCCTAATAATATGTTTTTAGCATCGTCAAAAGTAATACCTTTTACAGCATCAATAAAAATAGGTGTTGCTTCTTGAACTGCATTTTCAGCAGCTCTATTTAATACTTTTAAGCCTTGATTTGCTAAATTCCCTAAACCAATATCTCTCAATGTTTTATCTACTTTTTGGAGCTCTTTTGGTAAACCAATCTTGACCAAATCATTTTTAAAATAACCATCTTCTAAAGTTAATTTTTTTACTTGTTTGTCAATACCATTATCTAAGGCTTGTCTTAGACCCGAAGCTATATCTGCATTGCTAATAATGTCTTGTGGTAGTTGATTTACTACTTGTTGTAATTCTGAGCAAGAGCTTAAAAATAGGATGCTTACTAAAAAAATAATTTTTTGAAATTTCATATTGCTTCGTTTTAAAATTTAACGTTTTTAGCAAATAATTAGTATCTAAAAGCAGATTTAAAATTATTATTTCTTGCAATTTTCATGTCAGAAGCAAAAAAATGATTAATTTCAAGCTTTAAAACTTTATACTTTTAATAGATGAGATATTTTATAGTATTGTTTATGTTATCCATTGCAATAAGCTCTTGTAGTACAGCTTATAATGTAAACAAGAGGCTTAAACAAGACCAACAAAAAAACTCTTATTTTGATGGCTTTGTACTGTACAATCCGAAAACAAAAAAAGAACTCATCAATCATAACGGAGCTAAGTATTTTACGCCAGCATCAAACACGAAATTATTTACGTTCTATACAGCTTATAAAACCTTAAAAGATTCTATAAAAAGTTTGGCCTATTATAAAACCACCGACTCTTTAATTATTAAAGGTACAGCAAGCCCTACTTTTTTAAATGGTATTGAAGGTGAAAAAGTTTTAGATTTTTTAAAGAATACTAAAGAGAGTATTTATATATTAGATGCTGCTATTGATGAATCTGTTTATGGAAGTGGTTGGGCTTGGGACGATTATTCGTATTATTATATGCCAGAAAAAAGTCTATACCCTATGTATGGAAATGTCTTAAAGTACAATTTGTCAGATGGAATGTTGCAAAGCACTCCTCATTATTTTAAAACCCAGATTATACAATTAGATTCTGTTTTGGTCTCAAGACAGCGTAAAGAGAATTTGTTTTATGTTCAAAAAAATAATCAAGAGGAGTATGAAGTACCATTTATAACTTCTAATCGGCTTGTAGCTGATTTGTTGAGTGATAAGTTGCGTAAAACCGTGACACTTATACCAAATAAAAAGGATTTAAATTTTAAGTACATCTACAATCAGAATATTGATAGTATCTATAAACAAATGCTGACTGTAAGTGATAATTTTATAGCAGAACAGTTACTGTTACAAGTAGGGAAGGAGGTTGCAGATAATTATAGTGTTAGTGCTGCTATTAAATATTCACTTGAAAATTATTTACAAGACTTACCTCAAAAACCCCGTTGGGTTGACGGTTCTGGCTTGTCTAGATATAATTTGTTTACACCAGAAAGTTTGGTAAAACTCCTTGAAAAAATGTATGTAGAAATACCCACTCAAAAATTATTGAATTATTTTCCTGTAGGAGGAATATCAGGCACATTAAAAAAATCGTATATAATCAATGATAAACCGTATATTTATGCAAAAACAGGTACTCTGTCTAACAATCACTGTTTGAGCGGTTATATCATTACTAAAAAAGGGACATTCCTTATTTTTAGCTATATGAATAATCACTACAGAGTAAGTTCAAAAGAAGTTAAAGCAACCATGGAAAAGACCTTGTTACAAATATATAATACCTATTAGATGAAGAAAATTATTGGCTTACAATGCAAAAACTGACAAAATAGTTTGGAAATTTGATGCTGGTTTAGGTATTTCTGCACCACCAATTACCTATAAAATTAACGGAAGACAGTACATTTCGCTATTGGTAGGCTTCGGAGGAGGCTATGCCCGTGGTGGATTAGATGCTTATAATTTTGGATGGTCTTACCGAACACACACTCGAAGATTAATTACTTTTTCTTTAGATGGAAATGCAGATATGCCTGCTTTACCTCCGCGTCATTTTCCGAAACCTATTGTTCCTGAAGATTTTGTAATTAACGAAAAAAAGGCAGCTGAAGGAATGAATGAATATTGGAAATGTTTTATTTGTCATGGTGATAATATGTTTAGTGGTGGCATGGCTCCAGACCTGAGAGCTTCTCCTATTGCTATGAATAAAGAAGCATTTGCTATTGTCGTTAAAGATGGTGCAAAAAATGCAATGGGCATGCCTTCTTTTCCTGACATGACGGATGAGCAACTAGAAAACTTAATGCATTTTATCAGAAAAAGAGCAAAAGAAACCATGCCTGATTATGAAAAAACGGTTAAGGATAATGCTGCTAAGAAAGAATGGGTCAGTTAGAAACGGTGTAGGTAAATACTGGACAAAAGTATCTGATGGTATTTGTGTTCCTGATGAAAAAGGAGGAAATACATGGGAGAAATCAGAAAATTAAAACCATTCTTATTTTAAAATTAAAAATGGATGTAGAAGAGCTGGCAACACTTATTGAGTCAATTATGCTTAATCGGAAATAATTTTCTTAGGCTCTGCATTTAGGCAACTATGTTGTGCCCATATTTTTTATGTTTTTCAGATTAGTTGTGAGCTCCTCCCTTTAGGTAAAGGGAGGTGGCTACGCTTTTTGGCGTAGACGGAGGGGTTGAAAACTCAAAACATAGATGTTTTTTTTAAACAATAGTTAAGTATTCAAAGATTATGTAGTACTTTTATTCCATAAATAAATTTACAACCAACACCTTATGGACATTCTATCACCAAACAACCTTATCATAGAGGCTTCTATTGTCATTATTTTATCATTTTGGTTTAACGGAATTTCTAAAAAAACGAATATTCCATCAGTATTAATGCTTATCGTATTAGGTGTTGTATTGCAATATACTGCTCAATTTTTTATTAAAGATGAAGTTGATTTTTCTAAAACACTTACTAAATCATTAGCTTTATTGGGTACAATAGGTTTGATAATGATAGTCTTAGAAGCTGCATTAGAACTGAAACTAAAGCGTGATAAAATTATTCCTATTATAAAATCTATGGCAATAGCTTTAATAGGTTTGGTAGCTTCTGCTTGGGTAGCTGCACTTATTTTATATCAATTAATACCTGAAATGACCATGCAATCAGCTTGGTTATACGCTACACCATTATCTATTCTGTCTAGTGCCATTATCATACCTAGTGTAAGCGGTTTACCAAATCACAAAAAAGAATTTCACATTTACGAAAGTACTTTTTCTGATATTATGGGTATTATGATGTTCTATTTTTTAATTGATGGATTACATCCTACCGAAGATTCAGGAGTTGCAGGTTTTGCAACAAATTTATTATTGACTATTGTAATTGCCTTAATTGCCAGCTATGCAATTGTAATGGTATTTCAAAAAATAAAAAGTCAAGCCAAACTGTTTTTATTGATTGCTGTATTGTTGTTGTTATATGCGATTGGAAAAACATTTCATTTATCGTCATTAATTATCATTCTAATTTTCGGGTTGGTGATTTCAAATACCAATGTTTTTTTTCCTGGAAAAACTGCAATTTTTTTAGATAAAGAAAAGATAAGTCAAATTTATCATGAGTTGCATATTATTACTTTGGAAACCGCCTTTGTTGTACGAACTTTTTTCTTTGTAATTTTCGGATTGACCATTGTTGTTTCATCACTATTTAGTTTTAATGTTGCTTTAATAAGCTTACTAATTATAGCTTCTATTTATGCCATTCGTTTTGTGGTTTTACGTGTATTTATAGGTAAAGATATATTGCCTCAATTATTTATTGCACCTAGAGGTTTAATTACCGTGTTGTTGTTTTATGCAATACCCAAAGAAGCAGAAATAGCTAATTTCGAATCTGGTATATTACTTTTTGTAATTATAGGCACAAGCCTTGTAATGACTTGGGCAATGATTAAAGATAAAAGGAAAATAACGACCATTTTAGACGGTATAGACAATGAAGTACAAGAAAGAAATGAAGCTGAAGATGCATTGAATGCAAAAGAAGATGATGCAAAAGAAGATAATACTAAATTGGAAGGTGATGCTGAGTAAAGATAGAAATATCACAGATTATTACCCATTTGG
>DOIV01000254.1:0-5852 GCA_003511845.1 Flavobacteriaceae bacterium
ACGACCCACTTTTTAGGCGATACATCTTTATATCCACATCTATTACAAAATGTTACCCTTATTTTGAAAGTTTTTTTAAATTAGCTAAAAAATAAAGGCATTGATGAGCAGAAAAAAAATACATGAAGATCAAAAATATATAGATGGATTATTACAAAACAACTCATTTATAATACAAGCTATTTACGATAAATTTGCTCCGAAAGTAATCAACTATATAAAGAGTAATAGTGGAGATGCTGATCGAGCACAGGATGTTATTCAAGAAACGTTGGTAGTAATTTACAATCAGGCTAGCGAAAAAAAACTACAACTAACTTGCCCTTTTGATGCTTACTTTTTTTTACTCTGTAAACGAAAATGGTTAAACAAATTAAAAAAAACATCATTAAAAGAGGTAACAATTAACGAAGAAGTTTTATCTAAAGATGATGACGCTGAACAACTCGCTATTGAATCATCAATATTTGAGGACAAACAAGCTTTATTTAATAAGATGTTTCAAAAATTAGGTGCTGCGTGTAAAGATTTACTAAAAGCCACTTTTAAAATAAAATCTATGGAAGAAGTAGCATCAACTTTAGGAATTTCTTATGCTTATGCGAGGAAAAAGAAATCGCAATGTATAGGGAAACTTACAAAGCTAGTTCAAGAGTCACCAATGTTTAACCAATTAAAAAATGAATTGTAATGGATACTCAAAATTATACATTATTTGAAGATTACCTTAACGGAACACTGACAGAAAATGAAAAAATTTCGTTTGAAAGTAACTTGAAAAATAATACTATTTTTAATGAAGAATTTAATACCTATAAAGAACTTTCAGGGTTTTTAGAGCATAAATTTCAATATGAAGATGCTTCTGCTGCTTTTCAGAATAATTTAACAACTATTTCAAATAAACATTTTGAAAAACTTAAAACACCTAAAAGAATTATAAAATTTAAAACTTGGCAATTTGCTATTGCGGCAAGTTTATTATTGTTTTTTGGTATACAATATTTTAGCCCTTCATCACCTAGTTATAATGACTTTACAAGTTACGACACCATAAGTCTTGTTCTTAGAGATTCTGGTAATAAACTATTAACCAATGCCGAAGTAGCATTTAATGCTAAAAATTTTATTAAAGCTGAACAGTATTTTTCACAACTTTTAGAAACAGATGTTAATAATAACGAACTTAAATTATATAAAGCTTTTTCTCAAATAGAATTGAATCAGTTTAATGAAGCTGATACTACTCTCAGTATTTTATCAAAAGGAAATTCTGTATATAAAAATAAAGCTACTTGGTATTTAGCATTGAGTAAATTAAAGCAAAAAGAGTATGCTGCTTGTATTACCGTATTAAAAACCATTGATGCAGAAGCTGACGATTATAAAAAGGCCAAAAAACTCTTAAAGAAATTAGAATAATTACAAACTTCTCTTGATTTTTATATATGTGAATTCTACTCGTAATTACTTATCTTTGCAGTTCGTAATTTTTTATTAAAGGATGCCAGAAAATTATATAGACGTTCAGGGAGCTAGAGTACACAATCTAAAAAACATTGATGTAAAAATACCTCGTGAAAAACTTGTGGTTATTACGGGTTTAAGTGGTAGCGGCAAATCTTCTTTAGCTTTTGACACCATATATGCAGAAGGACAACGTAGATATATAGAAACTTTTTCTGCGTATGCTCGTCAGTTTTTGGGTGGTTTAGAAAGACCAGATGTTGATAAAATTGATGGCTTATCTCCTGTTATTGCCATAGAACAAAAAACCACAAATAAGAGTCCGAGATCTACTGTAGGTACAATTACTGAAATTTACGATTTTTTAAGATTATTATTCGCAAGAGCAGCCGATGCTTATTCATTTGAGACAGGAGAACAAATGATTAGCTATTCTGATGAACAAATTATTGAATTAATTTTAAAGGATTTTGATTCTAAAAAAGCCATTATCCTTGCTCCTGTGGTGAAATCTAGAAAAGGGCATTATCGTGAGTTATTTGAGCAAATTTCTAAACAGGGCTTTGTAAAAGTTAGAACCGATGGTGACGTTGTTGATATTGAAAAAGGAATGCGTTTAGATCGTTATAAAACACATGACATTGAAATAGTAATTGACAGATTGGTTGTTAATGAAAAATCTAAAAAACGATTAGAAGAGTCAATCAAAACAGCCATGTATCATGCTGATGATACTATTTTAGTTTTGGATGTTGAGACTAATAAAACACGATATTTTAGCAGAAGTTTAATGTGCCCTACAAGTGGTATTTCTTATCCGCAACCTGAGCCAAATTCATTTTCTTTCAACTCCCCAAAAGGAGCTTGTGATACTTGTAACGGACTAGGTACTGTATTTAAAGTAAATCTTGATAAAATAATTCCTAATGCTGAAATTTCAATTATAAATGGAGGTATTGCTCCTCTTGGAGAGCAAAAAAGTAAATGGATAATGAAACAAATTGAATTGATTGCTGAACGTTATCAATTTAAATTGACTTCACCTATCAATAAAATACCAAAAGAAGCTTTAGACGTTATATTATATGGTGGTAAAGAGAAATTTGAGATTATTTCTAAACAAGCTGGTATTACTAGAAATTACAATATTGATTTTGAAGGTATTGCTCATTTTATAAAATATCAATTTGACGAATCAAGTTCTGTATCAATAAAACGCTGGGCATCTTCATTTATGAATGAAAGCAATTGTTCTGTTTGTGATGGTTCTCGTTTAAAAGTTGAGTCATTACATTTTAAAATTCAAGGTAAGAACATTGCTGATTTGGCAGAAATGGATATCATTCAATTGGCGGATTGGTTTGCAACCATCAAAACTCAATTAAGTGAGCGGCAAAAAATTATTACATCAGAGGTCATCAAAGAAATTGAAACTAGAATTCAATTTTTATTAGATGTCGGTTTAGATTATTTAGCTTTAAACAGAAGTTCAAAAACATTGTCTGGTGGTGAAGCACAGCGTATCAGATTAGCAACGCAAATTGGCTCTCAATTAGTTGGTGTGTTGTATATTTTAGACGAACCAAGTATTGGCTTACATCAACGAGACAATCACAGGCTTATAGAGTCTCTACAAAAATTAAGAGATATTGGCAATTCTGTTTTGGTGGTTGAACATGATAAAGACATGATAGAAAATGCTGATTATGTTATTGATATTGGCCCAAAAGCTGGTAAACATGGCGGTGAAATTATCAGTAATGGTACGCCAAAAGAGCTACTTAATAGCCATACATTAACAGCTGATTATATTAATGGTACAAAAAATATTGAAACTCCTAAAAAAAGAAGAAAAGGGAATGGTAAAAAAATAATTTTAAAGGGAGCTACAGGAAATAATCTTAAAAATGTTTCTGTAACTTTTCCTTTAGGAAAAATGATTTGTGTTACTGGCGTCTCTGGTAGTGGAAAATCTACATTGATTAACGAAACTCTTTATCCTATACTAAATCATCATATTTACAGAGCTGTAAAAACACCTATGCCCTACTCTAGTATTAAAGGCCTAGAGCATATTGATAAAATTATTGATATCAATCAGTCTCCTATTGGTAGAACACCACGTTCAAATCCGGCTACATATACTGGTGTTTTTAGTGAAATCAGGAATCTATTTGCAAAAACACACGAAGCTCAAATAAGAGGTTATAAGCCTGGTCGGTTTTCTTTCAATGTAAAAGAAGGAAGATGTGAAACTTGTGAAGGTGGTGGCTTACGTGTAATTGAAATGAATTTCTTACCTGATGTATATGTAGAATGTGAAACCTGTCAAGGAAAACGTTTTGATAGAGAAACATTAGAAATTCGTTATAAAGGGAAATCAATTTCTGATACTTTAAATATGACTATTGATGAAAGTGTACTATTTTTTAAACATATACCGAAAATACATCGGAAATTGAAAACCATACAAGATGTTGGTTTGGGTTATATTACATTAGGGCAACAATCAACTACATTATCGGGTGGTGAAGCACAACGTATTAAATTGGCTACTGAACTTTCAAAAAAAGATACTGGTAATACTTTTTATATTTTAGATGAACCTACAACAGGACTACATTTTGAGGATATTAATGTTTTAATGAAAGTATTAAATAAACTGACTGATAAAGGGAATACGGTATTGATCATTGAACATAATTTAGATGTTGTAAAGTTGGCTGATTACATTATTGATATTGGCCCAGAAGGAGGTAAAAACGGTGGAGAGGTATTATGTACAGGTACACCAGAAGAGATTGTAAAAGTTAAAAACAGCTATACAGCTCAATTCTTAAAAAAAGAGTTAATTTTAACGCATAAAAACTAAAGCAAAAAATAATATGGTTCCAAACGAAGATAAAAAAATACGTGAAAAACTAAAGCAAAAAACATGGAATGAAATAAAAACAAACGATTCATGGGCTATTTTTAAAATTATGGCTGAGTTTGTTGATGGTTATGAAAAACTAAGTAAAATTGGCCCTTGTGTAAGCGTATATGGATCTGCTAGAACAAAACCTGAAGATAAATATTATCAATTAGCTGAAGATATTTCTTATAAATTAACGCAACATGGTTATGGTGTAATTACAGGTGGTGGGCCTGGAATTATGGAAGCTGGAAACAAAGGTGCACATAGAGGTGGTGGAGTTTCTGTTGGTTTGAATATTGAGCTCCCTTTTGAACAACATGACAATCCTTATATAGATAAAGATAAAAGTTTAGATTTCGATTACTTTTTTGTTAGGAAAGTAATGTTTGTTAAATACGCACAAGCGTTTGTTGCCCTACCTGGAGGATTTGGAACTTTAGATGAATTATTTGAAGCTTTAACTTTAATTCAAACTAAAAAAATAGGCAAATTTCCTATCATAATGGTTGGAAGTGAATTTTGGAGCGGATTAATGGATTGGATTAAATCTTCTTTACATAAAGAGCATCAAAATATAAGTGAAAAAGACCTTAATTTGTTTACTATTGTTGACTCAGCTGATGAAGTTGTAGAAATTATTGATAATTTTTATGCCAAGCATCATTTTAGTCCGAATTTTTAAAAAAATATAAGCGTATAAAAAAAGCATCTGTAAAATTACAGATGCTTTTTTTATACTTAAAAATTGTTTCTATTCTTTAGACTTAGAAACTTCTTCTGTTACATCTTCTTCAACAATTCTAAACTCTGTTCTTCTATTTGCTTGATGTTCTTCATCTGTACATTCTACATCATCAGCACATTTGTTTGTCAACTGTGTTTCACCATATCCTTTTACAGTAATACGCTTTTTGCTTATTCCTTTTGATATAATATAGCGTCGAGTTGATTTTGCTCTTCGAGTTGACAAACTATTATTATAGTTGTCTGTCTGTCTTGAATCAGTATGTGAACCCGCTTCAATAATTAATTCTGGATTCTCTTTCATAATAAGAACCAACTTATCTAATTCCGTTGCGGCTTCTGGTCTTATGTTTGATTTATCTAAATCAAAATAAATATTCTCAATATTTATTTTATTTTCAATAACATCTGGAGTTAACGCTAAAGCTACTGCTATTGGCACTTCTACAATATCATTAACTGTAATTAAAGCCTTATCGTCATCTTGAAAAGTTTCTTTATCACCAACAATTTTATAAGTAGCATTACATTTTACAGTAAACTGATAAACTCCGTTAGCATCAGAAGTAGTTGTTTCAAGAACAGTACCATCTTTGTCTAATAATTTTATTTCAGCTCCAGCTAAGATCTCTTGATTATGACTATTAACAACCACACCAGTAACCTCTTGTGTACAATCAATATTTAGAGGCTCATTGGTTAAAAAACTATAAATATCATCATC
>DOIV01000254.1:6229-8963 GCA_003511845.1 Flavobacteriaceae bacterium
TCATAATAAAAGCAAAATCGTCTTGTGCACTATTTACAGGTTCTCCTATATTTAAGGCTCTTGAAATTGTAGTATCATACATTCTGTTTGCAAAAATATCTAAACCACCAGAACCTTGCCTTCCATCTGAAGAGTAATAAATAATATCATCAATAATATATGGAAACATTTCTTTACCTTGAGTATTTATGTTTTTACCTAAATTCTTTGGAGTGCTGTAAGTATCGTCAGTATTAATATCAACCACATAAATATCTGTTCCACCTATTGAACCTGGTCTGTCAGAAACAAAGTATAGTTTTTTACCATCATCACTCAAAGCAGGGTGTCCTGTTGAGTAATTGTCATTATTAAATGGTAATTTTTTAATGTTTACCCAAGCATTTTCTGGTGTTACTTCTGCCTTAAACAATTGCAAACGTAATGTACCAGTAGTGTCATTTTTTACTTCATTATTATAATTATTATTTCCTGTATAATACACCGTTTTCATATCTTTAGTAAATGCAACAATAGCCTCGTGAAATTTAGTATTTACATTTCCTTTTACTTTTCGTTTCTCAATAATTTCACCAGCTTCACCAATAGCACCTATAAATAAATCTAAATAGGGTTGTTCATTTTGTTTCCAAACATTTCTTATTATTTTTTTCTTGGTTGGAGATGAAAATATGATACTATCATTACCAAAATATGTTGTTCCGAAATCTGCATATTTTGTATTTACGTCAATATTCTTTATGGTATATTTTCCTGCGGTAGTTTGTGCAGAAATTAAACTCACACTAAACAAAATAACTATTATAATATATTTTTTCATTGCTTTATATTTGATTTGGTTATATTATATTTTTTAAAAGAATCTTGGTGAAATTACTTTATCTCTAGATAAATCTATATCCCATTGTAAGAATGCTTCATGAGAACCTGAATTAAAATCACCTAGATTTGATAGTGTATAATCATATGCATAGCCTATCCTTAAATTCTTTGAAACTGCAAAGCCTATTAAACCTGAAACTGAATCGTCTAGTCTATGTGAGACTCCTAATTCTAATTTTTGATTGATTAAAAAGTTTGCTGATAAATCTAAAGACACAGGAGATCCTGGTGCTGCTTTAACCATTATAGACGGTTTAAATTTCAACGTTTGTGACATATCAAAAACATAGCCAGTAGTTAAAAAATAATGAGCCTTATCTGAAGCTTCTGTTAAAAGTCCATTGTTTTTCTCAAAATATTTTGATTTTAATATATTTGGTACAGATAATCCTAAATAATATTTATCTGTATAATAAAATACACCTGCTCCAAAATTAGGCAATGTATTATTATCGAAGTCAATATAAGCATTATCATTAGGGTCTAAAGGATTAAGAGCACCAAAATCTAAACTATGTAAGGTTACACCTGCTTTTAAACCAAAAGCCAATTTTGCTGTTTCAGAAACTGGAATAGTATATGAAAAATCTGCATAAATATTTTGTTCTTGAACTGGTCCTATTTTATCTGCAATGATAGACAGACCTAAACCTACTTTTTCACCTATAGGTGCATGAGCAGCCAGAGTTAGTGTCTTTGGTGCTCCATCAATATTCACCCATTGTGTTCTACCAAGCACACCAATACTTAATGTATTTCTTGAACCAGCATATGCTGGGTTTACTACATTCATATTATACATATACTGTGTATACTGTGGGTCTTGTTGTGCGTAAGAATCAAGTGATACGACTATTACAAAAAACAGTATAATTTTATTTAATTTTTCCATGAATCTGATTTTTATTTTTTGAAGCGTGGAATAATTTTATTCCACGCTATTTTTTGTTAATTATCTATTTAAATATATCCAACCTGATTCAGGTTTTCTTTTACCGTCATTAAAATTAATAATATAGAAATAAGTTCCTGTTGGTACTCTCTCACTACCACTAACAGTCATTCTGCCAGTTGAGAAACCATCCCACCATTTTGGATTTAAATTTCCATTATTATGATAATCATAAACTATATTACCCCATCTGTTGAAGATTTTTAATTCAAATTTAGGATATAAATTTACTAGACCAGGTATCTCAAAAGTATCGTTTGTTCCATCACCATTTGGTGTAAATAATGTTGGAATTTCTACTGCACATGCATCTGGGTCTAAATAATCTGCCAATCCATCTTTATCGCAGTCGTCAGTCATTGGGTCATTATTACCATCTGCATCTTCATCGATAGTATTTACCCCATCATTATCATCATCAATATCTAAGAAATCGAAAATACCATCTCTATCAGTATCATCTGGACCATTTCCATCATCTTTAGGATTCCATTCATTTCCGTTTGATACGGTATCTCCATCACAATCTCCATTATTCCAAGCCTCACTTGCAGCTAATGTTCTATTGGCTGGTATAAAATCACACATATCTTGAGGGTCTGTCGCATCAACGATTTCTGTACCATTGGTTACTCCATCACCATCACAGTCCATATCATTCCAAGCGGCAGACACATCTGCTAGTACTTGACTAGCTGTAGTATAGCTACATGCATCATTAGGGTCTGTTCCGTCAATTACTTCTTGTGTGTCTAGCACTCCATCACCATCTGTATCTGGGTTAATAACCGAAATTGTAATTATAGCGGTATCACATACTGTAGGGTTCATTCCTGTGTTGCAAACTTGATATTCAATAGTTACATCTGTATCTATTTCTGAGTTTAGTGCAGTATAAGT
>DOIV01000144.1 GCA_003511845.1 Flavobacteriaceae bacterium
AAAAATGTTGTTTGTCTGCATATTAAATATCTTTAGTTAAACTTATAAGGTTTGTAAAGACGAAATTCAAATCACTTCTAAAGTGATTTGAAATTACGATAATTATACGAAAAAAATGCACACCTTTTATACTGTTGTTAAATGAGACTTAACAATACCACAAAAAATGAAAAAAACTAAAAATCAAACGATTAGCAGTGTTTTAGTTTCACCTATTACTAGGTTCGTCGGGGTGGCAGGATTACTTCGTTTCACTCGTGACCCTGTTGCAGATAAAAGATTTTAATCTGCTATGCAGATTATTTTTTTTATTACACTTCAGTTTTTGAGCAAGTTCAAACCATTTACCCATTATAAACGACATAGAGCCTTATTTTATCAATATCTCATTGAATTTGTAAACAAAACTTACAACTTTATTACTAACCATTGTTAATAAGTACTGTCTTTTTTTGTTTTTGAGTGAATAGTTGCATTTTTTACAACTTTAAAGGTTGTTAATGAAATCAAGGATGCTTGTAGCAAATAAATCAGGTTGATGAAACATCATATAATGACCCGATTCAGGAAAAATAATATTGGTTAGATTTGACGCATTTATTTCCATAATAATTTCATTTCGTTGAGATTTGGAGACTGCAAAATCATATTCGCCCCAAAGAATTAAAATAGGCATATCGTTATTATAATGTTCGACTGTCCGATTAATATCTACTTGTGGAATAAATTTTAAAATCTGTTTAATTATGGGAGTTCCGCTAAAGTGTGTGTTTTTGTTTATATCCGTTTTTTGTCAAAAACAAAATATAAATAAAGCAGAAAATCCAACTATGGAAATCCTGCTTTTAAAAATATTTATCGGACACTACTAATAAAAAAAATAGCTAAAATGGAAATTTATTTAGTATAATAGACAAAAGAAGAGTTCTGGAAAATAAAAATACCAACTTCATATGTGTATAGATTATGCTTTATTTTCCATTTCTATTAAGCGTATATTTTTTTACAAGACCTTCAACAATCGGTGTTACAATGATCTCCATTGCCAACTGCATTTTTGAACCAGGTACCACTATTGTATTTCTTCTTGATATAAATGATCCTTCAATCATACTTTTTATACGAGTAATTTCGATTTTGTATTTCAAAATCATTTCCTTTTTGATTCGTATTACAATCAAGCTTTCATCTCTTGTGGGTACATCCATTGCTATAAAAGGGTTAGAGGTATCTACCATTGGTACACGTTGAAAGTTGATATGACTATGCTCAAATTGCGGCGTAATATAATCGATATAATCAGGAATACGTTGCTTGATGGTTTCAACAACCAACTCTGAGGTATACCCTCTTTTAGTCATGTCTCTATGAATTTTTTGGATCCATTCAAGATTGATAATGGGTACAACACCAATCAATAAATCTACATAGGGCAACACTTCTGGCACGCCACCGTGCAAACCTTCGTAGAACAACAAGTCTGATTTTTCATTTATTTCTTTCCAAGGTGTAAAAGTACCAGGATCTTGTTTGTACAATTCAGCCTCTTCATCATTGTGAATGTAGTGCCTTGTTTTTCCTTTACCTGTTTTTCTATATTTTTTAAACAATTCTGCTTGTTTCTCAAAAATATTGGCGGCGGCACTGAAATGACTTAATCTTTTCCCTTGCTTTTCCCATTTAGCCACTTCTTTTTTCATGCTCATTCTATCATACCGGTGAAAACTGTCACCTTCAACATAGATTGCTTTCATGCCTTCTCTCCTCAATACATTTCCAAAAGCATTTTTCACGGTGCTTGTTCCTGCTCCAGAAGAGCCTGTAATGGCTATAACCGGATATTTAGGTTTCATTTTTTTCATATAATCAAATTTAGGTTTATGAATTATGGATAGTTAAGAAATCGAATTGAAAAAAACGTGAGTGCAACGTTGTACATTCTCATTTTCAGATTAACTTAAATATCCTTTTCCCACTAACAGTGGGTTTAACTTATTGACACCTTTCTGTTCCGTTATAGGTCGAGATGGCTGCATTGGAATGAGTAAGGTGTTTTCCTTTTTCATTCCACATAGGCTTTTCTGCCAGTTGTTATTAATTTTGTTCTCTGTTTGATAAAAATTATAGCACTATTGTTCTTCAAACTAGAAAAAAAATCCTAGAGAAAAAATAAGAACACAATTAGTTACTTCTTTTGCTTCCCTTTCATTTTAAGAACTCTACTTGAAGCAATATCTTGATGTTCTATTCTATTAAGCTCTTTGGCTGTCAACTCAACATCTCCTTTTTGAAATAGCCTATTTGCCTGTCTTAATATAGTTCTATCCAATCCGTTACGTATAGATCTCGCATTTGAAAAATGTGGTTGAGTTCTACGTTTCGCGATGTATTCTTTTAAAATACCATCAGCATCATCTGCCAAAGTATAATTTTGTTCGGTAAGCATTTTTTTAGCAATTTCGAACAATTCATCATCTGAATAGTCAGGAAAATCGATATGATGTGCTACACGAGATTTAAAACCTGGGTTGGATGTAAAAAATGTATCCATCTTATCGGCATAACCTGCAAGTATAACAACCAAATCATCTCTATTATCTTCCATAACCTGAAGAAGAATTTCAATTACTTCCTGGCCATAATCTCTTTCATTCTGAGGTCTATATAAATAGTAGGCTTCATCAATAAACAAGACACCTCCCATAGCTTTTTTTAGAATTTCTTTAGTCTTAGGTGCGGTATGACCAATGTATTGACCTACCAAATCGTCACGGGTTACCATAACCAAATGTCCCTTACGAACATAACCTAATTTTAGAAGTAACTTAGCCATTCGAATAGCTACAGTAGTTTTTCCTGTTCCTGGATTACCTGTAAAACTCATGTGTAATGAGGGTTGTACTTTGCTTAAGCCCATTTCATCACGTGCTTTGTTTACGGTAAGTAAAGATGCAGTTTCTCGGATCCTTGTTTTAACAGGCTCAAGGCCTATTAAATCGTTATCAAGCTCGTCGAGAACCTCCTGTACACCGGAGGCCTCGAAAGCTTTATGTAAATTATATGATTTTTTTTTGCTCATATTTTACAATAATTACTTGTACCTTTCTGCAGATGGTTTGTCTGTAGAATAGGCTTCAGTGGTATATCTAATGTTACGGCCATCAACTTCTTGGCGTATTAGACGGAAACCAGGCTCTTCTACTTTTGGTCTATCTACTATAAATGATAATCTAATAGATTCAATGCCATGTGTATTATCAAAAGCAGTAAGACGTATGTAATTGTTTTTACTATGCACTTTTCTACAAGCTTTTAATTCAAACATAATACCTGCTGCATCTTTGATGTCAAACATAGGTAGGTCCCACATTTCCCAATAGGTGTTTCTTGGGTGTGGATCATTAGTATATTCTACAGC
>DOIV01000108.1:0-5935 GCA_003511845.1 Flavobacteriaceae bacterium
CCGTTGTTGCTGATAGAGAATTTGTAGGTAAAGACTGGTTAGCGTTTTTAAACAGAAATGAGATTAGGTATTACATTCGTATTCGTAATAATTTCAAGGTATTTATACCGCACAAAAACATCAGCATCAACAGCTACACGTGAACTCAAAGATATGGTTGATAAATTTATACGTATTAAATTAGGAGTACTTAAAAGCACAAGATATAAACTCAATATCAAGCACAAAAAAACCCAAAATATTAAGGTTAAGTAAAAAGGAAAATAGGGAAAACTTAACACTAATATATTGGGTCACTAATATTTTAAAGCATTGCTTTTATAATTTTATGAGATCCTGAAATGAATTCAGGATTCGATTTTTCTCAAAAATCAAACTTATAGGTAAGGCCTCCAAATACCTGTAAGCCTTGTACATAAAAATTGGTGTATTTTTGATAATCACTACTCAACACATTATTTACCTTACCAAAAACGGTTAGTTTTTCATTGAACTTATAGCCACCGTTAAAATTTAAATCTACATAATCCCCTATAATAATATTTGTAACTGTAAATGATAAAGGTACATTAATAACCAGTTGGTCTTTACGCTTACCTACATAAAACAAATCAGCACCAGCAAACCAATTGTCATTGTTATAATTGACGAAAGCACTTGCTTTTAAACGAGGTAAATTCCATGCTTCTGCTTCATTTTTGGTATCGTATTGATTGAATTCAAAATTTCCTCCTAATTTTAATTGCTTTGAAAGGTCTATAGTTACTTCTCCAAAAGCAGAAATTGTAGAAATAGTATCATAAAGCACATTAAAAGAATTTCCAATTTGATAGCCGTGTGTTGTGGGGATAGCACCATCTGTTTTAGACTGGTTTAGTTTATACAAAGGCTTATCTCTTTCGTTTTTATAAGAAGCCTTAAAGTTATAAGCAATGTTTGAAGCTAATTTCCCTTTAAGTCCGAAAAAGCCATTGTATTGTTCGTCGGTTCGTTTTATAGTTAATGTTGGTGACACATAAGGGTTCTCATTTGCAAAGCCTTTAAAGGTGTTTTGATGCAAGCCACCCGTTACACCAGCATAAACAGTTAAAACCTCATCAATAAGCTTATAAGATGCGTTTACGTTAGGGTAATAATAGCCTTTATTTTTATTGTCTGAACCAGAACCAGAGCTGTACAATAAATGTACGCCTAAATTTACGGTTAAATTATTGCGTAATATTTCTAAACTAGGACTAAACCCTGCAGTAAAAAAAGTATAATTTATGTTGTCTACATTCATATAATCTGATGCAAACTGTCCTTTTAAAAACTCTATTCTCATATCAGCATTGATATATTCTGAAGCAATAGGGAACTCTATTTTTGGTTGAGCTAAAAAATGTGCTTCTGTACTTCCCTTACCATCTGCAAAAAGATTAGATTCAACAGTCGCTCCTTTAAAAAAGGAATCTTTATAATCAATTTTACCGCCTAAATAGATGTCTGTATATCTAATTTCTTCATCTATACCATCCAATAGGTTTTGTGAGTAATTGATATGTTCAGCTAAGCCGTACCAATTGTACTTTTGCATTCTAAAACCACTATTGAGTTGCCAATTAAAATCGCGTTGATCTTGTTTGTAAAAAAGATCTAAATTGGTATCAAAATAATCATTGTCTAAGACAACATCATTAATACCTCCTTTAGATGATATATAGTCAAAAAATAATCCGAAATCATTATACCTTGTCGTGTTTCCGTGAGCAAAAAGCTCTACACCTGGTGTAGTAAAATTACCAAAACCTGCAGAAATATAATTATCGTAAACTGGCGGACTCGGATTTACCTTTAAAACCTTTGCTTTTCCTTTAGCAGGAGTAAATGTTGAAGCAACAGGAATAGAAAAAATGGAGTATTCAATTTGTTTTTTAGAACCTATAGCACTAGAGTCAATTTCTGGTGATGATTTAATTTTAAAAGCATCAGAAACTGTTGGTGTATACGGTTTCACGATATTAATAACCTCAGTACCTAAGGTGTCTTTTACTTGTGCAAAAGAAACCATGCTTAATAGGATTATCAGTATTGAAATGTGTTTTTTCATAAGTATAAATTTTCGTTTTAGAAACGATAAATAATTTTTAATTAGGATTTACAGATTCATTGGTTTCAGACTCTTTAGCTTTAATTTTTTTCAATTCAGCTTTGGCATCTACAACAACATCATCAAAATCTGAAAAGTTTTTAATCACACTTTCTAAAATATAAGTAGCCTGATAAGCATCTTTCATTTCATAAAAGTTTTTAGCCATTATAATTAATCCTTTTGCTCCAAAATATTTATAAGCAGAATAATCTGCTACTAAGGTTTGTATAACGGTATTTGATACTTTATAGTTACCATCTTGATGTTTAAAATAAGCATCGTAATACAAAGCCTCGGCTTTTAATTCGCCTTTGGCAATTTTGTTAACTTCTGCATAAGCTTCTTGAGCCTTTCTTTCATCGCCAGTTTTAAAGGCGGAACGAGCAATGATAGTTTTAGCATCAGACTTTATTCTGTTTTCTAATTTTGGACGTTGTAATACTTTTTCAGCATAAGCAACGGCATCTTCATAATGCTCTAATTCATAATGACCTTTCATTAAATTGCTTTGTGCAAAGGTGATATTTTGTGCAAAATCAGCTTGTTCTTCCAAACGTTCTAAAATCGGCATTGCTTTTACCCAATTTTCATTTTCTAGATAAGCTTGGGCTAGTCTAGATAAGGCTTGTTCGGTAAATTCATTACGTTCTTGTTCTGTTACATAATTGTAATGTGGTATAGAAGCTGTTTGCTGCTTTTCAGTAAATAAAGCTTCTGCCAAATAGAAATGAGCATGTAAATTATGCGTACCTCTAGGGAAATCTTTCAAATAGCGTTTAAAAGCTGAGATGGCTTTTTTACGATTGTTTTGTAAGTATTGCTTTTCAGCAGATTCATACATGTCATTATCCAATTCTGAATCGGTTACATTGATAAAATCAAGACCTTTAACCCAATCGGCATATTCATCAACACGTCCTAAATCAACATAAATTTGACGAGAATTGGCAACAGCTTGTTTGGCTTCACTGGTATTCGGAAACTCATTAACAACACGCCTGTATTTATCTAAAGCTTCATTATCTCGTTCAATATTATAATAGATCAATCCTTGTTTTAACAAGGCTTTTGGGACATAAGAACTCCGTTTATGATTTTGTAACAACTTAGTATAAGTGGCTAAAGCATCCTTATTATTGTCAGCAGCGATATAAGAATTACCCAATTCATAATAAGCATCATCACGTAAAGTAGATTTTGAATAGTTCTTTAAAAATGAGTTTAAATCGTTTATTTTAGCATTATTTTTACTTATAAAACCATAACTCATGGCTCGTTGAAAATGAGCGTAATCAGTATCAACGCCTTTATTATTAATTACATGATTGTATGCCGTTATTGCTTTATTGTAATTACTAGATACAAAAGAGGCATCACCTAATCGCAAATAAGCATCATTTACTTTATTTTTATCGGAAGGATAATTATTGATAAAAGCTTGAAACTGTTCTCTAGCTTTATTGTAATCTTTTAATTTAAAATAAGCATAAGCAATGTTATAGTCAACAAGCTCATTTTCTGATAAAGAAGATGAACTGCTCATGTTTTTAAATTGTTTAAAACCTATAAGAGCATCATTGTAATTGTTTAATAAATATTCAGTTTCAGCTTTCCAAAAAATAGCTTTTGCTGTAGTTGGTTCTTGACGAGGATTGTCAATTGCAATATCAAAATGTTTAGAAGCCTGTTCTTTAGATCCATTGTTAAACAGTTGAATACCTCTATATAAAGCTACTTTTTGATATAAATCTTTATGGTGACTTTCTTTTTTGTCTTTCAATGCAGTTAAAGCACCTTCATAATCTTTAGAAGTAATATAAGCACTAATGAGTAACTCACTAATTTCATTTTTTGCTGTAGACTTAGGGTATTCATCTAAATATTCTTGCAAAACTTCAGGTACACTTTTGTAAGGGTTTCCAATTTCATAACTTAATTTAGCATAATTTAACCATGCATCTTTTTTAACGTCTTCATTGTACTTCATCTGAGAAGCATTTCTAAAAGCATTTAACGCCTCAGTTTTAAGACTCGTTTTTAAGTAAGATTCGCCCAAATGATAATAGGCATTTTGTGAAACAGCATTATCACCACCAATAATTTTATTGAAATTAGCAATGGCATTTTCGTAATCATTTTGTTGGTAATAGGCATAACCTAAGAAATAATAATCGGTATTGTTCCATCTTCTACGTTTCCCTTTGTAATTCTTAAGATGTGGTATTGCTTCTTTATACTTGTTGAGGTTAAAATAACTTTCACCAATAATTTTAGAGACTTCAGAATGTTGTTTTCTATCTGCTTTGGTTAAAAAAGGTTCTGCAATATCAATAGCATTTTGAAATTCACCTGTTTTAAATTTGATGTTAGCCATATAATACGGCACATCATCACCTAGTTTTTTATCGTCTGCTACTTCACTTAAATAACGATCTGCATTGTCGAAATCATCCGCTTGATAAGCGATAAATCCATAATAATATTTGGCTTGAGAGCCATATTCTTGAGAAGTTAATAGTTTTTGAAAATATTCTTTTGCTCGGGTATGACTTCCTACAGCAAATAAAGCATAGGCATATTTAAAGTTAAAATCTTCTTCTTTATTGATAGAAAGGTTTCTTGTTTCAACGCGTTTATACCATTTTAAGGCATAAGGATACTTAGCATTTTTAAAATAATAATCGCCCACTTCTAAAAAAGCAGTATTTTGTTTAGTGCTCGTTGGGTATCTTTCTACAAAATCACGCATCATTCTATCGCCATCAAGATCACCACCAATTTGAATGGCACTAAACGCTTCATAATAGGCACAATTGGCTTTGCGTTCTGAGCCATCTTCAAAATCGTTTTTTAATGTATTAAAAAGATGTTTTGCAGCTACAAAATCTCTGTTGTTATACAATGCTACAGCATGGTTGTATTCTTTTAAAGCGTTAGTATAAATATCAGTTTTTTGAGCAAAACTATCAACTGAAAAGATTAAAAATAAGGCTACCAGCCAATGATTACTATGCTTCATTGTTATGATTTGTTTATTAGAGATGTCAAGTAAGTTTGTATCAAAAGTAGAACATACTTAAATTAAACAACGTGTAAATTATATGAAATTGTATAATTGTTAATTAATATAACATTTTGTTAACTAAATTTTTCTATTTTCGAGAACATATAACACATTTTTCGAGCCAAAGTGACTTTTTTGAATCTTATTTAGGATTTTTAGCTGTAAATTTGATGCGAAATTAAACATGAGATGGGAAACACAACACCAATATTATATTTAAAGGACACTTCTATTTTTCAACAAGAAAGTTTGATACTTTCTGATATTAGTCTTGATTTATATGAAGGCGACTTTATGTATATCATTGGAAAAACAGGATCTGGTAAAAGTAGTTTAATGAAAACCCTTTATGGTGATTTACCACTTTTAAAAGGAGAAGGGAATATTGTAGGTTTTGATTTAAAGACGTTGAAAGAAAAAGAGATTCCTTTTTTGAGAAGAAAAATAGGAATCGTTTTTCAAGATTTCAGATTACTAAACGATAGAAATGTACATGACAATTTGTTGTTTGTTTTAAAAGCTACAGGTTGGAAAGACAGTGCCAAATGCAAAGCTAAAATTAATGAAGTTTTAGAAAAGGTAGCTATGATAACTAAAGATTTTAAAATGCCTTTTCAGCTTTCGGGAGGTGAACAGCAACGTGTAGCTATTGCTAGAGCTTTGTTAAACGATCCTGAATTGATTCTAGCTGATGAGCCAACAGGTAATTTAGACCCAAAAACATCTTTAGAAGTAATGAG
>DOIV01000108.1:6343-13118 GCA_003511845.1 Flavobacteriaceae bacterium
CCACATAAGACTATTAAGTGTGACAATGAGAAAGTTTTTGAAGTGGTTTAATTTTTTAAATATTTAATTATTAGCTTATTAATTTCTATAATAATCCCTTCGTTTAACAACTTTAAAGATCTAAAAGATTCTGTTTGTAGCATTCAAAATCAGACTTTTAAAGATTATGAAGTTTGGATAATTGACAATGCATCTACAGACGGTACGATTGACTATTTACAAACCTTAAAAAAACCTTTTTATTGGAAAAGCGAACCTGATAAGGGTATTTATGACGCGATGAATAAAGGTATTTCTCTATCTAAAGGAAGTTGGTTGTATTTTTTAGGAACTGATGATCAATTATTTGATAAAACAACCTTTTTCACTATTTTTTCAAAGCAGATAGCTGATAAAACCAAGTTAATTATAGGGAGAATCATGTATGATTTAAAAAAAGAAGATATAATTTATACTCACAATAAAGGATTAATAATTCCTTCATGGTCAAAAAAATTGTGGATTAAAAACTCAATACATCACCAAGGAGCTTTTTACAAAAGAGAGCTTTTTACAAATCATAAATATGACTTAAAGTATAGTATTTTAGCAGATTATGCATTAAACTTACATTTATATAAAAAGAAAGTAAAAGTGAAGGTAATTGATGTTATTATTGCTCTTTGCGGTACTGATGGGGTTTCTAAAAAACACCATTGGAACATGTATAAGGAAGAAATTAATTTAAAAGTTAATGAAAGCTCGAACCTTTTCAAACCTATGTTTATTACTATTGCCTATTTTAAATATCTTCTTAAAAAGGCAAAGTTTATTTAGCTTATTTTTTCAAAAACAGCTTTCAATTTTTCAGATTCCGTTTCCCAATTGTATTTTTCTGAGGCTATTACTAAATTTTCTTTCCAGAATTGATACTGTATTTTATCAGAAAACATTTTATTAACGGTATCTGCCATTTTTTCAGGTTCAAAATGATCAATAACAAGACCAATTTTGTTTTCAGTAACCAATTTAGCAACTTCTTTTCTATTAGAAACCAGAAGAGGGGTTTGAGCTTGTATATAATCGAAAACCTTGTTAGGTAAGCTGAATTCATAGTTTAAGTTGGTGGCTTTATCTAGCGACAAGCCTAAATCTGCTCTTTTGGTATATTCTATCAGCTCAGTATAAGACATCTTACTTTTGATGATTACCTTTTTTTCTAGTTTTAAATTGAATACCAATGCTTTTAATTCTGCAAAAATATCGCCCCCTCCAATGATGTATAAAATCACACCATCTAAATATTGCATCATTTTTATAGCTTCTTCTGCTCCTCTATCCATATTGATACCTGTGCCTTGAAGAATAAGCATTTTTTGATTTCCTTTGACTTTATCCGCGAAAGCGAGATCAATTGTTTTATCAGTTAATTTTGGAGCAATATTTCTAATGACTTTTACATCAACCTTGTATTTATTCTTATAAAAGGATGCAATAGTATCGTTGACAGTATAAACATTCTTTAGTTTAGGAAAAATGTATTTTTCAATAGACAGCCATACTTTTTGTATTCTGGGTCTATCGATCAACTCAGGAATTTCAGTAAATAACTCATGACTATCGTAGACCAATTGTTTACTAAACAGCTTACTAATTAAGTAATTTGGCAACAAAGTATCTAAATCATTTGAAAGTAAAACATCTTTTTTTAGAAATAGCAATTTAAAAAACAAACGAATACTATACTCGACGTAGAATAAAAATTTCTTCTTAAAAACCAACTTCATTCTAATGGTTTTATAGTTTCTTTTAAGAGGTAAACTACTTGGTAATTTCCTTCCTATTAAAGTTACATCATAGTTCATGTTTGTCAATGTTGTACATACTTTATGTACACGTTGATCGGTAGCTAGATCATTTATAACAGAAACTATAATTTTTTGCAATGGTTAGTTTTTAGCGAAAGTATAAAAAAAATCCCGCTTTTAATTTCTTAAAAGCGGGAAAGTTGCTATGAAAAAGATGGTGGCATATGCATATACCACCATCTTTTAAGTCGTATTAAAATTATTAAGCTTACAAAACTATCTTGCAGGTTTGTAATTGTAACTTTCTTGGTTGATACCTGTCCCACTTACATATTCATTATTGATATATTTACCACCAATATTTACACTTTCTTTAAAGTATAAATTTGCAATACCATGTTTTAGATTGTTTTGCCAAGTGCCTTCATAAATATTACCATTGGTATAGTAATAAATACCATAGCCACTTCTAATACCATGACTGTAATTACCTTTGTATTTTGAACCATCGTTCCAAACATAAACACCAAAACCATGGCGATTATCATCTTGCCATACACCTTCATATTTATCACCGTTTGTCCATGTATATTTTCCATGACCATTTCGCAAACCGTTTTCCCAAGTCCCAACATACACTCCAGTTTGGTATTGCATGGTTCCGGTACCATTTTTACAATTTCCAGAAATGCATTCTTCGTTGATTACTTTATTTTCTTGTTTTTCAGTCTCTTCTAATGTTGAAACAACTTCTTCTGATGTATTTTTTTCAACCTCTTGTATTACAGTAGCAGCCTCTTCTTCTGTTTGAGCAGTAAGAAATAAAGGGGTAAATAATAATGTTAAAAATAACTTTCTCATTTGTTTTGCTTTTTTAAATATACATTTATAACGCAAAAAAGAGGTAAATAGTATATTGTTAGTGTAATGTACTTTATTAATTTTTAGGACTAAATTTATGTTGTAAATTTGAATAAAATAAAAATGAAGTGAATCAATTTAAAAGATCTTTACTTGTTCAACAAGTACAGCAAGAAAAAAATTGGGATGTGATTGTAATTGGTGGTGGAGCAACAGGCTTAGGTGTCGCTCTAGATAGCACGACCCGTGGCTTTAAAACACTTCTTTTAGAGCAAGTAGATTTTGCCAAAGGCACTTCAAGCAGGAGCACCAAATTGGTACATGGTGGCGTAAGGTATTTGGCTCAAGGAAATATAGACTTGGTAAAAGAAGCATTATACGAAAGAGGATTACTATTAAAAAATGCTTCACATTTGGTAAAAGATCAATCTTTTATCATTCCCAATTACAACTGGTGGGACAATTTTTTCTATACGGTCGGACTTAAAGTGTATGATTTTTTAGCAGGTAAATTAAGTTTTGGAAAATCAATTCGTCTCAATAAAGAAAAAACATCTTCGAGGTTAGAAACATTAAAACAAAAAAACCTTAAAGGTGGTGTGTTGTATCATGACGGACAATTTGACGATGCTAGATTGGCAATAAATATAGCTCAAACCTGTATTGAAAAAGAAGCTACCGTTTTAAATCATTTTAAAGTCAATAGTTTATTAAAAAATGATATTGGTATTGTTAATGGAGTAATAGCAGAAGACATTGAGTCAAATATTTCTTATAACTTAAATACGAAAATTGTTATCAATGCCACAGGTGTTTTTACAGATGAGGTTTTGCAAATGGACAACGCAGGTGCAAAAAATATTGTCAGACCTAGTCAAGGTGTGCATTTGGTTGTAGACCAATCTTTTTTACCAGGAAATGATGCAATTATGATTCCGAAAACTTCTGACGGCAGAGTGTTATTTTTAGTGCCTTGGCATGATAAAGTGGTGATTGGTACAACAGACACCTTATTAGAAAATCATAGTTTGGAACCTAAACCATTAGAAAGTGAAATTGATTTTATACTAGAAAATGCAAATAGATATCTGAATAAGAAAGTGAGTAGAGAAGATGTGTTGAGTGTTTTTACTGGCTTAAGACCTTTGGCAGCACCAAAGGATAAGTCAGAAAAAACAAAAGAAATTTCTAGAAGTCATAAAATTATTGTTTCAAAATCTAAATTAATTACCATTACTGGAGGGAAATGGACAACCTACAGAAGGATGGCTCAAGACACAATAAATAAAGCAATTGTAGTTGGTAAATTAACTAAAAAGAGAAGCCAAACAAAACAATTATCTATTCATGGAAACATGACAAATGTAGACAGAACTAATCATTTATACATTTATGGAAGCGATAAAAAAGCGATAAAACAATTGGTTAATGACTCACCAGAATTGGGAGAAAAATTACATAAACGATTGTCTTATACTAAAGTTGAGGTTATTTGGGCAATCAGATATGAAATGGCAAGAACGGTTGATGATATTTTGGCTAGACGAGTTAGAGCCTTATTTTTAGATGCCAAAGCAGCGATAGAAATGGCTCCAGCTGTTGCAACAATGTTAGCTAATGAGTTGAATAAAAATGAAGAGTGGAAACAACAACAGATTAAAGAATTTACTATCATAGCTAATCAATATGTGCTATAAATTACTATTTTAGTGATTCGTTAAATGGATTATTAAAACTCAACAATTATATGGAAAAATATATATTAGCAATAGATCAAGGCACTACAAGTTCACGGGCAATAGTTTTTGATAAAAAAGGAACAATTATTTCGATTGCACAAAAAGAGTTCACTCAGTATTTTCCGAAACCAGGTTGGGTAGAACATGACCCTAAAGAAATTTTAGAAACACAAACAAAAGTTATTACAGATGCTCTTATTGATAAAGGATTAAAAGCTGAAAATATTGAAGCTATTGGTATTACAAACCAGCGTGAAACTGTTGTTGTTTGGGATAAGAACACAGGTAAGCCTGTTTATAATGCTATTGTTTGGCAAGATAAAAGAACAGCTAATTATTGTGATGAGCTTAAAAAACAAGGGAAAGAACAACTTATTAGAGAAAAAACAGGCTTGGTAATTGACGCCTATTTCTCAGGCACAAAAGTAAAATGGATATTAGACAATGTTGATGGTGCTAGAAAAAAAGCAGAAGCAGGCGATTTAATTATCGGTACTATTGATACGTGGTTGATTTGGAATTTTACCAAAGGCGAACAACATGTAACAGATGTATCTAATGCTTCAAGAACATTATTGTTTAATATCAATACAATGACTTGGGATGATGAATTGCTAGAACTTTTTACCATACCTAAAAGTATGTTGCCTCAAGTAAAACAGTCTAGTGAGGTCTATGGACATACACATTCCGACTATTTTAATGCTAAAATTCCTATAGCTGGTATTGCAGGCGATCAGCAAGCCGCTTTATTTGGTCAAATGTGTACCAAACCAGGCATGGTAAAAAACACCTACGGTACAGGTTGTTTTATGCTAATGAATATTGGAGAAAAACCAATTGTGTCTAAAACCAATTTATTAACCACAGTAGCATGGAAAATTAACGGCAAAACCCATTACGCTTTAGAAGGCAGTATTTTTATTGCAGGAGCAGTGGTACAATGGCTACGTGATAGTTTAAAAATTATAAAAACTTCTGATGCCATTGAAAAATTAGCAAATTCAGTTGAGAGTTCTGAAGGTGTCTATTTTGTTCCTGCTTTTGCAGGATTAGGTGCTCCACATTGGAATCAACATGCTCAAGGCACAATTTTCGGATTAACAAGAGGCAGCACAGATGCTCATATTGCAAAAGCAGCTTTAGAATCTATTGCCTACCAAACGATGGATATTTTAAAAGCAATGGAATCTGATTCAGGTGTTTCTATAAAAGAATTACGTGTTGACGGCGGTGCAACCATAAACAATACATTGATGCAGTTTCAGTCTGACGTATTAAATACGGTAACTGTTCGTCCAAAAATAGTAGAAACAACAGCAATGGGAGCAGCATTTTTAGCAGGTTTAGCAGTTGGTTATTGGAAAAACACAGAAGAAATTCAACAAATATGGCAAGTAGACCAACGTTTTAATCCAATTTCAGATAGATCAACTGTAGAAAAAGAAATTAAAGGTTGGTACAAAGCCATTGATGCTTTAGAATATTGGACTAAATTAACATAATAACACATTAACCAAATAATTTAATTAATTATGACCCCATTTATAGCCGAAATTATAGGAACATTTTTACTCATCCTTTTAGGTGGAGGCGTTGTTGCTACAGTTGTATTAGAAAAAACAAAATCTGCTGATCCTGGTTGGCTAGTTATAACCACAGCTTGGGGTTTGGCAGTATTTGTAGGTGTGGTAGTTGCTGGTCCGTACAGCGGAGCTCATTTGAATCCTGCTGTTAGTATAGGTTTAGCAATTGCTGGTAAGTTTGAATGGACATTGGTACCAAGCTATATTTTAGCTCAATTTATTGGAGCTATGTTAGGTTCACTTATTGTTTGGATTATGTACAAAGACCATTTTGATGTCACAGATGACAAAGAACTTAAAAGGGCAGTTTTTTGTACGTCACCAGCCATAAGAAATCCGATATCAAATGTTTTTAGTGAAATCGTAGGAGCCTTTGTATTGGTATTTGTGGTTTTGTATTTTACCAATGCATCTCTAACAGAAACTAGTACACCTATTGGTTTAGGCTCTTTAGGAGCATTACCTGTAGCTTTTTTAGTATGGTCAATTGGCTTGTCTTTAGGAGGTACTACAGGTTATGCAATCAATCCTGCAAGAGATTTAGGCCCAAGAATTATGCACGCGATATTACCAATAAAAGGAAAAGGAGATAGTGATTGGTCTTATGCTTGGGTTCCTGTTGTTGGACCAATTATAGGAGCTGCACTTGCTGCATTTTTGATGCTAGCAATGTCTTCATAGAAGTTTTATAATTTCAGCTTATTTTGTTTCTTCATTTTCTAAAACTATATTTACACATAGTTTCAGTAATGTTGTTATACATAAAATTATTTTTTCCTTAAAAAAAATATGACTATCGGAT
>DOIV01000005.1 GCA_003511845.1 Flavobacteriaceae bacterium
GGTAGACGGTAGACGGTAGACAAAATTAAAAAATATAATAAAACTAAATCATGAAGAAAATACTATTTACACTCGCATTTCTAGTTGTTTTGCCATTGGCAGCACAAAAACAAGAAGCTATTTTATATTTTAAAGATAGTACAATACTCAAAGGCTTGGCAAAAATCACCCACTCAAAAGGAATACAGTTTAGAACCGAAAAAGGAGAGGAAAAGACCGAGTATTCTTTTGAAGAATTAAAATATATAGAAATTAAAGAAAAGAAAAAAAGTAAAGAATTTACTACCTATTCTTATAGGATACTTCCTGAAAGTGGATACACATTATTAAAACAAATAGAAGTAGGAAAGCTAAACTTATATAAGTTTTTTGATGTTTTTCACTCTTCAAAATCTGGCCCAAACGGGTCTATGACTACAAAAAGCTCTTCTATTAGTCGTTATTATATTGCTAAAGAAAATGAAGAGATACTTACTAATTTAGGTATTAACGGTCTGGAATTTGGTAAAAGATTTAAAAAAAATGCCTCCAACTATTTTAGCGATTGTCCTGAATTGGTATTAAAAATTCAAAAAAAGAAATTTAAAAAGAAACACATTGTAGAGGTTGTGAAGTTTTACAACGAAAATTGTGATTAAACAAAAAACAACGATTAAACAACATAAATGGGAAGAGCATTCGAATTTAGAAAAGCACGAAAAATGAAACGTTGGTCAGCCATGGCTAAGACCTTTACACGTATTGGCAAAGACATTGTAATGGCTGTAAAAGAAGGTGGACCTAATCCTGAATCAAACTCACGTTTACGTGCCGTAATACAAAATGCAAAGGCTGCAAATATGCCTAAAGAAAATGTAGAACGTGCTATAAAAAAAGCGTCAGATAAAGATACAGCTGACTATAAAGAAGTCCTTTTTGAAGGTTATGCACCTCATGGAGTTGCCGTTTTAGTAGAAACAGCAACTGACAATAACAACCGTACTGTTGCTAATGTTAGGGCTGCTTTCAATAAATGTGATGGTACTTTTGGCACTTCAGGCTCAGTAGTTTTTATGTTTGACCATACGTGTAATTTTACCGTTAAAAAAGAAGATATCACCATTGACATGGAAGAACTAGAACTCGAGCTGATAGACTTTGACGTAGAAGAAGTTTTTGATGATGAAGAAGGGATTATCATCTATGCACCATTTGAACAGTTTGGTGCCATACAATCCTTTTTTGAAGAAAACAATGTTGAAATTTTATCTTCTGGTTTTGAACGCATACCAACTTCAACCAAGAAGTTGTCAGAAGAACAACAAGCCGATGTTGAAAAATTATTAGAAAAAATTGAAGAGGAAGATGATGTACAAAACGTATATCATTCTATGGAGATGTAAAACTAGTATTCAGTTAGCAGTATGCTTTAACTGAGTAAAATTTATTTTAACTAAAAAACAATAACAATATGATTTTTTATGGCTCAAAAGGTGTACATCTACACAGTGAACAAGTAAGCGGAGTTAAATGTTCTCATTGCGAACAAACCTCAACACATACCGTAAGTATTTATGGAAAATATGCATATGTGTATTGGATTCCGTTTTTTCCTTTAGGAAAAAAAGGAGTGTCTGAATGTAATCATTGCAAAATCACTCTTGAACCTAAAGAAATGAGTGAATCTTTAAAATTAGCTTATCAAAATGTAAATGTTAATGCCAAAACACCAATTTGGTATTGGTCAGGTTTGGGTATTATAGCTGTAATTATTGGTGTCTTAGCTTTTTCAAGTGCTCAACATGATAAAGATGCTATTACCTATATTGACAAACCTTTGGTCGGTGATATATACGAATTCAAGCCTAATGATTATTACTCCTTATTAAAAGTTGCCTCTGTAGATCAAGATTCTGTGTATGTTATTTCTAATGATTATGAAACTGAAAGGCAATCAGATTTAAATGACCTTGACAAAGCAAGTAATTTCACATCTAAACCTTATGGAATTTCTAAAGAAGATTTAAAAGAATATTTCAAATCTAAAAAAATATTAGATGTCAATAGAGATTAATTTTTTATGATTGTAGACTATACACTAAGCCAACTCCCTAAAATTGCAAAACAAATTATTGATGAAGCATCAGATAAAATTTTGTTGTTTTATGGTGAAATTGGGGTTGGTAAAACAACTTTGATAAAAGAAATTGTAAAACAATTAGAGGTTGATGATGTGGTTAGTTCTCCTACTTTTTCATTGGTAAACGAATATTTATCACGTAAAGGAGAAACTATTTATCATTTTGATTTTTATAGAATAGAAGATGAAAATGAAGTCTTAGATATCGGCATAGATGAATATTTTGATAGTGGAAATTGGTGTTTGATAGAATGGCCAGAGAATGTTAAAAATATAGTACCTTTAAATGCTGTAAAAATTCATATTTCTCTAAATGAAAATAAAAGCCGAAATATTTTTGTAGAATAAAGAACATTAAACCCGAAACTAAAAAAATGAGTAAACAATTTTCTCCATTTAGTAAAGAAGAGTTAATGCCAAAGCCAGAAATGCTTGAAATAAAAAAGCAAAAAGGTGAATTGTTTATTGGTATACCTAAAGAAACACATTTACAAGAGAAACGAATTTGTTTAACGCCTGATGCTGTTGCGGCATTGACCAATCAAGGACATCGGATAGTTATTGAATCTAAAGCTGGTGAAGGTGCAAATTATAGCGATACGGATTATTCTGAAGCAGGAGCTAAAATTTCTTATGATGTTGAAGAAGCTTTTGGCTGTTCTATTATTTTAAAAGTTGAACCACCTTCTCTAAAAGAAATTGAATATATCAATCCGCAAAGCACCTTGTTTTCTGCCTTACAATTGAAAACACAAAACAAAAAATACTTTGAAGCCTTAGCAAAAAAACGCATTACTGCCATTGCTTTTGATTTTATTTCTGATGAACATGGAGTTTTTCCTGTCGTGAAATCCTTAAGTGAAATTGCAGGTATTTCTTCTGTATTGATTGCAGCAGAACTGATGACTAAAAATAGTACTGGCAACGGTTTGCTATTTGGGAATATTGGCGGAGTTGCACCTCCAGAAGTTGTTATTTTAGGAGCTGGTACCGTTGGTGAATTTGCTGCTAGATCTGCCTTAGGCTTAGGTGCTCAAGTAAAAGTGTTTGACAGTTCAATAACAAAATTAAGACGTTTACAACTTAATCTAGGTACTCCAATTTTTACATCTACCATTCAACCAAAAACATTGTCAAAAGCCTTAATGAGATGTGATGTTGCTATTGGTGCGGTAAGAGGTCGTAGTAGAACCCCAATCTTAGTTTCTGATGATATGGTACAAAAAATGAAAAGTGGGGCTATTATTGTAGACGTTAGTATTGACAGTGGTGGCTGTTTTGAAACTTCAGAAATTACCACACATAACAGTCCTACTCTAATAAAACATGGTGTTATTCATTATGGCGTACCTAATATTCCGTCAAGGTATTCAAGAACAGCTTCCTTATCTATTAGCAATATATTTACGCCTTATCTTATTGATATTGGAGATGAAGGAGGTTTAGAAAATGCGGCTAGATTTGATAGAAGCTTACAAAGAGGTGTGTATTTCTATCATGGCATATTGACCAACAAAGCGGTAGCTGACTGGTTTAGTTTACCTTACAGAGATATTAATTTATTGATTTTTTAATATATGGAACTTAAACGTCGTTTTTTTATATTTGGTATCGGTTTTTCTATTGGGATAGTTTTATTGCTCGTTATTTTAAACGGAAAAGAGGCTTCTTGTAATTATTTACCAAATGCTAGAATGTTAGAAATATTAAGAAGCAAACACAGAGTATTTACCGATGATGTAATACAAATCATGTCTAAAAAAAACATTGACTCAACTGAGGTTGTTGAGTTGTTATTAAAAGGAGATATTGATTTTTCTAAAAGTAAAGTCCGACAAGAACCTTGTCGTTATTATTGGATAGATGGCTATGTAAAACAAAAAGAGATTTCTATTTATGTTGAAAATTGTGATACTATTGTTACCATTCAACAGATTAATTTTGAATAATTTTCAAAATATCTTTTTATTATAATTTTCAGGAAATTTACCATCAATGTCTTTATAGAAGTTTTGAAACTTGGTCATATCTACTTCAAAATCTCCAGTAAGATGAATCAAGTCACCAACACCAGCAATTTTCTTTGTATAATCTAAATAACCCAAAAGAACAGGCACTTTAGCATTTAAAGCAATATGATAAAAGCCAGTTCGCCACCTTTCAACATATTTACGTGTACCTTCAGCTGAGAGCATCAAAACAATTTTCTCTTGTTTATTCAATAAATCAACAGAAAAATCAACAGTATTGTTATGCTTAGATCTGTCAATACCAATACCACCTAACCATTTAAAAAAACGGCCATGCAATCCTTTAGTGTAGGCATGCTTAATAATGAATTTAACCTTTATACCAACTTTCCAATAAACAGAAATAGCAAAAATTAAATCCCAATTTGAGGTATGTGGTGCAGCTACAGTTACACATTTATCCGTTTTAAATTTCTGTGGATAAACACACTTCCATCCAAAAATAAATAATATAAAACTGCCAATAATTTTCTTCATCTAGTAGGTATTATATATTTGTAACAAGGTCTTTTCCATAGTTGCTTTAACTTCTTTTGAACTTACTCTGTAGTGATTATTCATATAGCTAAAAATAAGAAATGTCCCTTTTTTAGTAATGATATAATCGCTCAAACAGTGATTGTTAGACAGAGTACCTATTTTTGCATAAATATAAGGTTTATCATTGGTTATATATAATTTTTTTAATGTGCCTGATATTCCTCCTACAGGAAAATAATTCAATAATTTTTGAGTGGGAATTTCTACATACATTTTTTCAAGGAGTTTTACCAAACTTTCTGGTGTAAACAAATTATATCTAGACAAGCCAGAACCATCAACCCAACGGGGTTTTTGAGGTAAATCTTGCAAATAATTTTCAAGAGAATATTCTATTGCAGCTGTAACACTATAAGTGTCAGCAACCTCAACTCCTACTTGTAACAGCAATTGCTCAGCAATAAAATTATCACTTACAGTCAGCATCTGTTTATAAATACTATCAGTATTCTGATTGTAGATGTATTTAAAGTTTACCTCTTTTTTATTTGGTATAAGTGTCACGTTTTACGCAACTTATCACTCAACAAATCAGCTACAAGTTGATTTGAAGTTATAAAAGGCACCACATATTCCTTTTGTCCCTTTTTTTGAACATAAAACAAATTCCTTTTACGTTGTCTTGAGACCAAAACAGAATCTACTGCTACAATTTGAGTTTTGTTGTCAAAGCAATA
>DOIV01000147.1:0-2170 GCA_003511845.1 Flavobacteriaceae bacterium
CTTTTTCTGCTTTAGATTGGATCATCTCTTTAGAAACACCACCAATAACTTTTTGGTAATAGTTATTGACAGCTGTTTGCTCATTCATCCTGAAATTTATAGGGCGAATCATTACTATAGTATCTGTTATTTGTTGCATTAATCTGTATTCTTTTAATCTTGTAAAACTAACTTATTAAAATAAAACTTTAAAAAAAACGTTACTAAATTATCGCTAAACATAAAATTTAATATATATGAAAAAAATTACTTTGCTATTCGCACTATTCTTTTGTACTCTTGGGTTTTCTCAAAATCCGGATTTTAAAAAGATTGACCATTCAGAAATTAAGAAAAAAATTACACCTAAAGACTCAAAATTTTACTATCCTAAATTGATTGAAAAATACAATCAATCTGATACTTCTTTGACTATAGAAGAAAAAAGAGCTTTATATTATGGCTTCATAAATAGTTCTAAATATTCTCCATATGGAAGTAGAGAACTTACTGACAAGATCTCTACTATACTTAATAAGTATTCTATTGAAAAAGAAGATTATGAAAAAATAGTAGAATATTCTGATTTGCTCTTAGAAGAAAACCCATTTAATATCAATGCCATTAATTATATGTTATATGCATACAAACAATTAGAAAATTCATCTGATGCAATAAAAACTACAATAAAATTGCAAATTATAAACGATGCTATTTTAAGTTCTGGTGATGGATTGACAAAAGAAACTGCATATATTGTCATCAACACTAATCATGAATACAGCCTACTTAGCTCACTAGGTTATGACTTTGGTGGCATTAGTAGCGGTGTAGAACAATATGACTACCTCTCAATAAAAGAAAATGAACAAAACATTGAAGGCTTATATTTTGATGCAAGTGTAAGTGCAAATTATATGGCAAATTTATTTAAAAATAAATAGGTTTCTAAACGCATTTTAACCTTTTTCAATTTTTCATTTGCCAATACATTTAGAGTTTGTACTTTTGACAAAACCAAATAGTACATGAACAACACTAAATATATTTTTGTAACTGGAGGCGTAACTTCATCACTTGGTAAAGGAATTATTGCTGCTTCTTTAGCGAAATTATTACAAGTAAGAGGTTATTCAGTAACCATACAAAAGCTTGATCCTTATATCAATATAGATCCTGGTACGCTAAATCCATATGAACATGGCGAATGTTATGTTACTAATGACGGTGCAGAAACTGATTTAGATTTAGGTCATTACGAACGGTTTTTAAACATCCCTACTTCACAAGCCAATAATGTTACTACAGGTAAAATTTACCAATCTGTTATCAATAAAGAACGTCGTGGTGATTTTTTAGGTAAAACAGTTCAGGTCATACCTCACATTACCAATGAAATTAAAGAACGTGTTCAACTCTTAGGTAAAACAGGTGAGTTTGATATTGTCATTACTGAAATTGGTGGAACTGTAGGTGATATAGAATCATTACCATATATTGAAGCTGTACGTCAGTTAGAATGGGAATTAGGCAAAGAAAATGCCATTGTAATTCACTTAACTTTAATACCTTATTTGGCTACTGCCGGAGAATTAAAAACAAAACCCACACAACATTCTGTTAAGATGTTGATGCAAAGTGGTGTAAACCCTGATGTTTTAGTTTGTAGAACAGAACATCATTTGCCCGAAAGTATCAAAAGAAAATTAGCTTTATTCTGTAATGTAAAACAAGAGGATGTCATTGAATCTATTGATGCTGACACTATTTATGATGTACCTATTTTTATGCAAAATGAAGGCTTTGATAAGGTAGTATTAAAAAAACTAAACCTTAATGCGGATACAGAACCAAATTTAAGTAAATGGAACGACTTTTTAAGCAAGCATAAAAACCCTAAACATACCGTAGAAATTGGTTTGGTTGGTAAATATGTTGAACTCAAGGATGCCTATAAATCTATTTCTGAATCATTTATTCATGCAGGTTCTTCACAAGAGATAAAAGTAAACTTACATTGGATTCATTCTGAGGAATTGACTACTAAAAATGCTGCTGAAAAATTAAAAAACCTTAACGGAGTTTTAGTTGCCCCAGGATTCGGAGAACGCGGAATTGAAGGTAAAATCTCTGCTATTCAATATGTTAGAGAGAATGAAATTCCTTTTTTAGGAATCTGTTTAGGTATGCA
>DOIV01000147.1:2548-6737 GCA_003511845.1 Flavobacteriaceae bacterium
GAAATGAACAAAACTACAGAGTACCCTGTAATTAGTTTAATGGAAGAACAAAAAAATATTTCTAATATGGGCGGCACTATGCGTTTAGGTGCATGGGATTGTAAATTAGCTGAAAAATCAAAAGTATTTGAAGCATATGAATCAGAAATGATTAGTGAACGCCATAGGCATCGTTATGAATTTAACAATGATTTTTTAGATCAAGTTACAAATGCAGGTATGAAAGTTTCTGGTGTAAATCCGAAAACAAATCTGGTTGAAATTATTGAAATACCTGACCACCCTTGGTTTGTAGGTGTTCAATACCACCCTGAATATAAAAGCACAGTGTTAAATCCTCATCCTTTATTTGTAGCTTTTGTAAAAGCATGTTTAGAACATTCTTAGCAATAGATTAAACGCTAAATAACTCGAAAATTCTTAGTATTTTTGTACCATAAAATTGAAGCAAGCATATGTTTAATAATTTAAGTGAAAAACTAGACAAAGCCATTCATGTCTTAAAAGGACATGGACAAATTACTGAAATAAATGTTGCAGAAACATTAAAGGAAGTCCGCCGGGCTTTACTAGATGCCGATGTCAACTATAAAATAGCTAAAGATTTTACCAGTCGTGTAAAAGAAAAGGCGTTGGGTCAAAATGTATTGACTACCTTAAACCCTGGTCAATTACTCGTTAAAATTGTAAAAGATGAATTGACAGAATTGATGGGAGGCGAGACTGTGGGTTTAAATCTTAAAGGTTCACCTACTATTATATTAATGTCAGGATTACAAGGTTCAGGTAAAACTACTTTTTCTGGCAAACTGGCAAACTATTTAACAAAGAAAAAGTCTAAACAAGTGCTTTTAGTAGGTTGTGATGTTTATAGACCTGCTGCAATCAATCAATTACAAGTAGTTGGTGAACAGATTGGTGTTGAAGTATATGCAGAGCCTGAAAATAAAAATCCTGTTGAAATTTCTCAAAATGCTCTTAAGCACGCTAAGGCAAATGGTAAAAATGTAGTTATTATTGATACCGCTGGTCGTTTAGCAGTTGATGAAGAAATGATGACTGAAATTTCTAACATTCATAAAGCGATACAGCCTCAAGAAACCTTATTTGTAGTTGATTCAATGACAGGTCAAGATGCCGTAAATACAGCCAAGGCATTTAATGATATTCTGAATTTTGAAGGTGTCATTTTAACGAAATTAGATGGTGACACTCGTGGTGGTGCCGCTTTATCAATCAAATCTGTAGTTGACAAACCCATAAAATTTATCGGTACTGGTGAGAAAATGGAAGCCATTGATGTATTCCATCCAGATCGTATGGCAGATCGTATTTTAGGAATGGGTGATGTTATTTCTTTAGTAGAAAGAGCTCAAGAACAATATGACGAGGAAGAAGCTAGAAAAATTCAAAAGAAGATTGCCAAAAACCAATTCGGGTTTGATGATTTCTTAAAACAAATTCAACAAATCAAGAAAATGGGAAATATGAAAGACCTTGTAGGTATGATTCCTGGGGTTGGTAAAGCCATGAAAGATGTTGATATTGATGATGATGCTTTTAAAGGGATTGAAGCAATTATTCATTCAATGACTCCTACAGAAAGAAGTAAACCTGTAACCATAAACGCAAGTAGAAAAAAACGTATTGCTAAAGGATCTGGCACATCCGTTCAAGAAGTAAATCAGTTGATGAAACAATTTGACCAGATGAGCAAAATGATGAAAATGATGCAAGGCGGTGGCGGTAAACGTATGATGCAGATGATGAAGGGAATGAAATAAGCAGAGAACTGAATTTCGTGAAACGAAATTTATGTGAATCGCTTATCCCAAACGATTGAAAAAAAATTTGGGATCTCATCATAGAATTAGTGTTCAGCCCGCCTCCTCAAAAAAGCTACGGACGGGTAAATGTTCAAAATTGAAAATAAATAATTATACAATCAATCATGATACTCCTAGACGGAAAAGCTACCTCAAACCAAATTAAAGAAGAAATTGCAATTGCTGTAACTAAGCGAAAAGAAGCAGGTAAAAAAACACCTCATCTTGCTGCTGTCATAGTAGGTACTGATGGTGCTAGTATGACCTATGTAAATAGTAAAGTAAAATCATGTGAAGTGGCAGGTTTTAAATCTACTTTGATAGAATTAGACGCAACTACTTCAGAAGAAACCTTGCTTAATGAGATTGATAAACTCAATACCAATGATGATATTGATGGCTTTATCGTTCAGCTACCTTTACCAAAACATATTGATGAACAAAAAGTGATTATGGCTGTACATCCTGATAAAGATGTAGATGGTTTTCACCCAACAAACGTGGGGAGAATGGCTTTAGATTTACCTGCGTTTTTATCGGCTACACCTTACGGAATTTTAGAATTATTAGAACGCTACAACATAGAAACTAGCGGTAAACATGCCGTTATTATCGGCAGAAGTCATATTGTAGGTAGGCCTATGAGTATTTTACTCAGTCAAAAAAGAACTGTAGGTAATGCTACCGTAACTGTTGCACACAGTCGAACTACAAATTTAAAAGAAATTACACTTCAAGCAGATATTATTATTGCTGCTTTGGGCATTCCTGAATTTTTAACTGGAGATATGGTAAAAGAGGATGTTGTTATTATTGATGTAGGAATTACTAGAGTTGATGATGCAACTAAAAAAAGGGGCTATCGTTTGGCTGGTGATGTTCATTTTGAAAGCGTAAGTAAAAAAGCAAGTTATATTACACCTGTTCCTGGTGGTGTTGGCCCAATGACAATTGCGATGCTTTTGAAAAACACCTTATTGGCTTGTGAGAATAAGGATTCGTGATCACTTCGCTTAAAGACTAAAGACTAAAATAATTAGTTGTCAATATTATTCCAAATATCTAGATAAATTTTCCAATCATCATTTACTTTTTTCCAAACAATAACATACTTTCCTTTAAAAGTAGAAACTTCTTTTTTACGGCTCGAACTTCCTTCATAATACCCATAATCATAAGCATAATCTTCAATTACTTTTATTTCTTTAGGCGTTACCTTATGTGATACTATTTTAGTACCCTTTGGCAACGTCCAACGTTTTTTTATGGCTTCATGCCCAACAATAATATCAGCACCAGCAGGGAAAATTTTACCATCTTTACTATAAAACGAAGTTAATTTATCGTATTCAGCATCCTTATAAGCTTTAGAGAAATTTCTAGTATTTTCTATTATTTTATTGATATCCTCTCCACTACCCGAGTATTCTTGAGCATAAAAATGAATGCTAAAAAGCAATAAGAGTAAGGTACTTTTAATTTGTAGTCGGGTCATAATAAAAAGTTTGATATATAGTCGTAAAATTTATTTAGCTAACAATAATTAGTGTATAAAACTACAAATTAAACCAACTCATAAAGTTATAAATTTCATATTTAGCAAAACTTTAACCATTGTTATTTTACCTTATTAATAGCGAATTAGTTGTTATTTATTTTAAATTTGCACAGCAAAAAATTTGACAAATGAATATCCAAAGCACATTAAAATCTACCGTAAAAAAAGGATTACAAACACTTTTTGACGTTGAAATTGACACTATAGAATTTCAAGCAACTCGTAAAGATTTTGAAGGTGATATTACTATTGTCGTTTTCTCATTTTTAAAAGTGATTAAAGGAAATCCTGTTGAAATAGGTAACAACTTAGGTAAGTACCTTGTAGAGAACGTAGCTGAAATTATAAATTTTAATGTAGTAAAAGGATTTCTAAATTTGGTATTTAGTGATGCCTATTTCTTAACTAATTTTAAAGAAATCTACACTACTGATAACTTTGGTTTTGCTTCTACAAAAACTGAAGGCAAATCAATTATGGTAGAATATTCTTCTCCTAACACCAATAAACCCTTGCATTTAGGGCATGTCAGAAATAATTTACTAGGCTATTCTGTAGCAGAAATTATCAAAGCCTCAGGTAAAAAAGTATATAAAACACAAATTATAAACGATAGAGGTATTCATATTTGTAAAAGCATGTTGGCTTGGCAACGTTATGGCAATAGTGAAACTCCAGAAAGCTCAGGCATAAAAGGAGATAAATTAGTAGGTAATTACTATGTGAAATTCGATCAAGAATATAAAAAAGAAATTTTAGATTTAGTTGCCAATGGCTATACTGAAGATGAGGCTAAAAAACAAGC
>DOIV01000147.1:7127-9419 GCA_003511845.1 Flavobacteriaceae bacterium
CAGAAATAGTTAAACTCTGGAAAACCATGAACCAATGGGTTTATGATGGATTTGAAAAAACATACACTTCTCTTGGTGTCGATTTTGATAAAAATTATTATGAAAGCAAAACCTATCTGTTAGGTAAAGAATTTATTGCAGAAGGTTTAAAATCAAAAGTGTTTGAAAAAGACGAAGATGGTTCTGTTTGGTGTGATTTGACTGAAGATGGCTTAGATAGAAAAATTGTATTACGTTCTGATGGCACTGCAGTTTATATGACGCAAGATATAGGTACCGCTATACAACGAATTAAAGATTATCCTGATGTAGGCGGATTGGTTTATACCGTAGGTAACGAGCAAGATTATCATTTCAAGGTTCTATTTCTTATCCTTAAAAAATTAGGTTTTGACTGGGCTAAAAACCTATATCACTTAAGTTATGGTATGGTAGATTTACCTTCTGGTAAAATGAAATCTCGTGAAGGTACTGTTGTAGATGCTGATGATTTATTGGTGGATATGACCAATACTGCTAGAAAAATTTCTGAAGATCTAGGTAAACTAGAAGGCTATACTGATGGTGAAAAAGAAAGTTTGTATAAAACTATTGGTTTAGGTGCTTTAAAATATCACATTCTAAAAGTTGATCCTAAAAAAAGAATACTGTTTGACCCTGAAGCTTCTATAGATTTTAACGGCAATACAGGTCCTTTTATACAATATACCTATGCTAGAATTCAGTCCATTATCCGTAAAGCAGATTTTGATTATACTGTCTTACAAAGCGATAGCGAAGTATCTCTGCATCAAAAGGAAAAATCGGTTCTAAAACAATTGGTATTGTTTCCTGATGCCGTACAACAGGCTGCAGAAACTTACAGCCCTGCAATTATTGCCAATTATACGTATGATTTGGTTAAAGAATACAATTCATTTTACCAAAGCGTACCTATTTTAGGCTGTGACAATTTGCAAGAAAAAATATTCAGAACACAACTTTCTCTAAAAGTTTCAAAAGTAATAAAACATGCCTTTTTATTGTTAGGAATTGAAGTTCCTGAACGAATGTAAAATTTATTGCTATAAAACAGTATCAATGTCCATACAAAATGTACCAGAAGTTTATTTAAAAAACAAAACTGATAATGTAGACTTATTTGTTTATGATTTTAAAATGACTGCTGATGTGGTTAAAAGCAAAGTCAATTTAAGTCTACATATGTTTAGCTTTTTACAAATAGGCAAAAAACAAGTTCATTTTTCAGACACTTCTGTTGGTGTTAATAACGATCAATCATTATTAATTAGAAGTGGTAACTGCTTATGGACAGAATTACTAGATAATGACGAAATCTATTTTTGTAAATTGTTGTTTTTCTCTCAAAAAAAAATTGAAGAATACTTTACTAAACATTCTATTAACACACCAACAACAAATAAATTATCAAAAAACAAAAGTCCTTATTTTATTATTCAGAATGACGATTATATTCATGCTTTTGTAAATTCACTTTCTTCAATTTTAAAACTAGAACAAAAAACCTATAAGAACTTATTAGCATTAAAATTTGAAGAAATATTAGTTTACCTTACCAATAAATATGGTGATGATTTTATTGAATTCTTATATTCTCTTATTACTGTCAAAAACAATTCTTCATTTAAAAATATTATAGAAGCCAATACTTATTCAAATTTAAAACTAGAGGAAATCGCATTTTTATGCAATATGAGCTTGTCTACTTTTAAACGTCATTTTAAAGCAGAATACAATCAAAACCCTGCCAAGTGGATGCAAAAAAAACGTTTAAAAAAAGCAAAAAAATTACTACAAAATAAAGAAAATAAACCTTCAGATATTTACTTAGAATTAGGCTACAACAACCTCTCAAATTTTAGCATAGCATTTAAAAATGAATTTGGCGTTAGCCCTAAAGAAATTATATAAATAAAATATTTTAATTACCTGATTTAAAGATGAATACATTGTATTATTAACAGATTTAGATTATTGGACTTTTTTCATAAGTTTTTGAACTAAATTAGTAAGTAAACACTAGTAAAATTCATTATTTTTGTGATATAAATTATAAAACACAAAAAAGATGAATATTACACTAGATCAAGCACAAAAAGTTATTGCTGCTGCAATAAAAAAATCTCAAGAATTAGGTACAAAAATGGATATTGCCGTTATAGATTCAGGAATCAACTTAACTGCATTTGCAAGAGAAGATGGAGCATGGTTAGGCTCTATTGATATTGCTATCAAGAAAGCAAAAACAGCTCGTTTTTTCAATATGGATAC
>DOIV01000303.1 GCA_003511845.1 Flavobacteriaceae bacterium
TGGGCAGATTATGATTTAGATGTTTTTATTGATAATCATACTTTTGGAATTGACATTCCCCAAAATGATAGCACTGGTTTTTTTACCCATGTCACTAAAAAGTCAAATGATTTAGACGTATTCAATATTTTAGAAACAATAATACTAAGAAAGAATTTAAGTGTATCATAGTTAAGTGATTTAACTAATAATTCAATACCAATCAATAATAAGTAAGATATGATAAAGTATATAAACGATAGCATTACAATACTAAAAGATAAAGTCAGTATAAAAAAAATAGCTGTTATTCTTTTTTTTATTCTAGGAGTTAATTTAATCGATGCACAAATTGATAATAGTGATTTTCGTGTAACTCTAGCTCCTGAAAGTTTAGGAGTTTGTAATGTGAATAATAACTCAAATGAAATTGTAACCATAAAAGCTAAAAAAAATAATAGTTTACATAATTTTAATATTGAATTTACTTTACCTAGTGGTGTAGAATATGTACCAGGTACCGTTGCTATAACTCAAAACCCAGGTGCTTATGCGATTACTTATGTAAACACATCTACAGTAACCAGTCCTGAATTTGAAATTAGAAATTTAGCAGGAGGAGCAACAGATGAAAACTGGAGTTTAGGAGATGAATTTATTTTTACTTTTCAACGAACAGCAGATTGCCCAGCAGTTAATTTTAAAGAAAGTGGTGGTGCTTTTAAAGACAGACATCAAATTAATTATTTAAAGAACAATCAGTCTAAATCTGCTCAAGATATTAATGATAGTGTTTCTTCGTATGATTTACTTTCAGCATCTTTAAGTGTATTAGATATTGATCCAATTAATGGTTTAGTAAGTAATGTTACTTCTGCTGTTTATTTTACAAGACCTGTAGAAGTTGTGCAAGGAGGAAATGGTAATATTCAACTGTATCATCATGAAGTTTTTGTTGATGCTAGCATTCATAACTATCAATTATTATTTAACGGCTCAGTTTTAACACCAGCAAGTTCTAGCCTTGATGTTATTACCAATGTAACTACAATGGTGTATGATATAGATTTAACACAAGCTCCGTTTAATGTGGCTACAGCAAATGAAGATGGAGATCAACAATTTGAAAATAGTGAAAAATTTATTTTTGAAGAAAGATTTGCAATAATCAATTGCGATAATGTAAATATTTTTCATGATGTATATTGGGGTTGTGGTGGAGCTGAATGTCAAAAAAGCGGAATAAAATCAGGTGCTATTTTATTAGGAAATGAATTGCCAGCATTACAATTAACGCAATTAGAAGGCTCTAATGATATTTGTGCAACCAATCATTTTAGAGTAAGAATAGAAAATACAGGTACAGATGCAGGATCTTCAGGGATGGATGTTTACATTAATATAGGTTTAGGTCATAATCAGTCTCCTTTAACCAGTTACAATACAAATCCATTTTGGGCTTATGATTGGCGAGATACTAGAGAAGTTAATAATATACATTTCACTAATGGACCTGCAGTAATTCCAACGTTTAATAATCTTTCTACCTTATACCCTGGAAGAGGTTCTGGAAACACCATTGCAATACCTCCAAACTTTTTAGTGGCAGATCCCGATGGGCCAGGAGTAGGTTTAGAAGACTTAGATGGTGATGGATTTTATGATGATTTAGCACCTGGTGAATCTACAATTATTGAGTTAGATATTGATTATAATCCACGATCAAACTGTGGCACAGGACTATATGATTATATTACTTGGGAACATTTGTATTTTGATGTAAATATTAAAAATCAATGTTTAGAACCTAAAGATGCCAAACGTTTAGATTTAGGTTATAGAAACATCATAAGAGATTATTTAAGAACTACAGAATTAGGAGGAGATAAAGACGTGTCTGATGGTGACTCTTTTGAGTTGACGATAACTCCAGCAATGTATAGTAATATAAATTTAAATGGGCATAATGCATTATCAGCAAATGCAGATAGTGAGTTTTCGGTGAGTATTAATGTGCCAGATGGTGTAACTATTGACGCAGCAAATGCAAATGCAGGTTTATTTACACAAGTAGCAAATACCATAACATATACTACAACCAACTTACATAATTATCCTTTGGTTTTAGCAAATGTTTTTCAAGGTGGTGTTTTGAAGTTCCCATTGGCTTTTGATTGTACAACCTATATAGCGAACAATGCTTCAAACGTTTTTACAGTTGGGTATACAACAAATTTAAAATTAAAAGACAGTAACGGTGTAATTTGTTTTAATGAAGATATTCATTGTGGTAGTTTCGAGTCAGTTACCACACATGGTTGTTTTCCTGCTTGTAGCGGTCCAACAATAACAGAATTTGAAACTTTCAGAACTTCGGCAGGTTGGACAGACAATACTCAGAATACAAAAGTAGATTTATCGCAAGCAGTTGCAAATGGTTATAAATTGCAAAACTATTTGGTAGGCGATACCATGCGTATTAATACAAAAGCTGTAATCAATAATTATACTACTGATAACATGTTTTTTGAAATAAAGTATTCAACGGTAGGGAATACCTTAGGTGCAAATACCATTGAATACTTAGACGGAACTATAAATGTATATGATAGCTCAACAGGTACAACTACAGCTGTACAAGCATTGACAAGTGTGCCAGTTGTTGCAAGTTCAGTAAGCAATCATACAGCAACATTTGATATTAGTTCGTATAAGAATTTATTTGATAATGATTTTGATAGCTCAGACTCCATTTACGTATCTTTAAATTATCGATTCAATTTAAATCAGACAAGTTACAATTTACATAAATTGACAAATTTTAGAGGTGAGTTCTATGCTCTTGATAATGCAAATGTTAAAGTGTCTTGTGACACTTATGGTTCAGCAGCATCTGTTTTAAGGGTAAGGAAAGGTTTTGGTGCTAATGTTTATCGCTTTAAGAATTGTGAAGAAGGTGTTTTAAGAATTTATTCAACAGAGCGTTCAAATGCAGGAGATTTATTTCCTTATGAGTATAGACCACCTTTTGGTTTAGAAAATGTGACTGCAATTTTACCTCAAGGTTTTACCTTTACAGGTAGGGCAGAAATATTAAACAATCAAGGTAATTTTACCGTAGCAAATAATGGCATAACGTTCTCTCAAGTGGGTAATGCTATTACGTTGACGCCAACTGCAAATTTTAGAAACGGAGACCAGACCAACACCTATTATCCTAGAGCTTCTTTTTGGGTAAAAGGAACCTGTACTGCAGATGAAGATGGATTGGTCACTTATCAGGCAAATTTTAAAGACTACCATTATGGTGCAAATACTGTAGAGCCAACTAAAAATGCAAGTAGAGCTTTAGACTATACAAAACCAACTTTCACTTTACAACCAGCCAGTTCTGCTATTGTAAACGGTGATAATATCGTAGCAGATTTTGATTTGAATATTACGAATACTTCTTCTGGGGCGGGTTCAATTGATTACAATTGGATAAGAGTATCACCAAATCCAAACATAACAGTTATTAGTGCTTTTGATATTACTAGTGGAGGTTCAATACCCTTAAATATTGTACAATCAGGCGGAGAAACTTGGGTAGAAATAGGTTCATTAACTAATAATACCTCAAAAGAGATTAGAATTAAAGCCAATTATACTTCATGTACTAATCAAGTTTTAACATTTTCACATGGTTGGAATTGTGATGCATATCCAACACAAGTAGAATATGGAAACTTAACGAATCAATGTTATGAAAACAGTACACAATTAACATTATCTCCAAGAAGTTCTGAAGTGCAACTAACAATCACAGATCAGCCTTCAGCTCGTATAGATATGTGTGATACATTTCATATTAAATTACAAATAAATAGTGCTCAATTGGCAAGGTTATTAAACCCAAGAGTTGAGTTTACCATTCCTGAAGGAATATCATCATTAGATATTATATCAATTAATATAAAATATCCTTATAATGCAGCAACAACTGAAAATGCAGTATATACAACCGTTGGAAATATACTAAATATTGATTTATTGTCACATAGCGTAATTGCTGGTTTAGGAGGGATTCCAGGAACTAACGATGCACTAACTGTTGCCGATAGACAAGTTGAATTAGATTTTGAATTAAAAACCACTTGCGATTATATTTCTGGCACACCATTATTATTTAAAGTTTTTGCAAATAAACCCTGTGGTGATACTGCAGAAGGAAATGGTTCTTTGGTATACTCAAATGATATTAATATTAATGGTGTAGTACAACCTTATGATGCATTTTCAGCAATTGTACTACCCAATGAACTAGATGTAGATGGTGCTCATATAGATGGATGTAGCGTTACTGAAACAGTAAATATAACAACAATTTTTTCTGATATAGCAGGTCAATCAGCAACACAAACTGATGTGAATGATTTTGGTAGAGTTACCATTCCAACAAATGTAAGTTACGTAAACGGAACATTTACTTCACCTAACGGAATTACATTAGTGTCCTCAAACGCCAATGAATTGGTGATACAATATCCAGCAGGACTTACCAATTTACAATCAGCAGATTTTTCTTTTGATATCCAAACAGGAATTAGTGGTTGTGCTACAGATGCAGATTTTACAATAATCAATTATATCGAAACTGGAGGTTTAAATTGTGGAGCATCATCATGTGTAAATGCTATTGTAACTACTGGCTCTTCGACTGAATTGTTAGATGTAATGAAACCATCAGTTATAGATAATGGAGGCTCTACAGCATCTATAACAAGCTTTAATGCAAATAATAATTATAGTTTTACAATAAACTTAGCTAATAATGGTCTTGATGCTCCAAGCGGATATACCTATGATATTTATTGTGCTGACAATGCAGGAAACCCTACGGGAGCATCGATGTACTCAGGGGCAATTCAAGCAATTGCAGCTGGTGGAACACTAACAGAAAATATCAACTTTACCTCAAATACTATATGCAGTATTGCTGATGGAATGGTCTTTGTAATGAATCCTTCAGCATCACAATGTATGTGCGATGTATTGCAATTAAATTTACCTTTAAATGCCGTAGCAGTTGATGCTATTGATGATGCTTTTTCAACCAATGAAGATACTCCAGTTTCTGGAGATATTTTTAATGATAATGGTAGCGGACAAGATATTTTAGGAGTTACGCCAACTACAGTAACGGCGAATACCAATCCAGCACATGGTACCTTAACAATAAATGCTAATGGTACGTTTACTTACACCCCAGATTTAGGTTATAGTGGAATAGACTCATTTACCTATACCATTACAGATAGCTTTGGGCAAACTGATACCGCTACGGTTATTATTTCAATAGTATCAACATTAGACACTGATGATGACGGGATAGTAGATGCTATTGATTTAGATGATGACAATGATGGTATTTTAGATACTGATGAAGGGCTTTGTGAAACTAGGTTGAAATGGAGCAAAACATCTGGTAATGCTGGGACAGGAAATCAGACAGCTCAATTAAACTTTGGGCATACTATTGTAACAGCAACCGTGTCAGTCCCTGGTCAGGGTGGAGGAATCCAAGGACTATTTAGAGCTACTGCTAATGGTTCTGATTTAATTAATTTTAATGAACAAACAGCTGGTAGAGGAAGATATGTAATTGATTTTAGTAAAGCATTAGATAATGCAACACTACATGTATCTAACTTGGGTAATGGTACTCATCAGAGACCTAGAGTTGGTGATTTTATCTTAACCCTTAAAGATGGTACAGTTATTAATAATGCTGACTTTACTATACAAAATGGTACAGATGGTTTTAGCACAATTGCATCAAATACCGAGACCTTAAAAAAAGTTACCCAAGGAGGTAGACGATGGGTTACAGATATTTCAAAGAATGGGGTTACCAATCAGGTGTTTGGTAATGTGGTATTTAATGCTGTAGGAACAGGAGATAAAGCTTTAAAAAGAATATCTATACGTACTTTAGGAAACGGAATTAATGCACATGCTGCATTCGGAATAAAAGCTTGTCACTCATTAGACACAGATGATGATGGCATACCTAACTTTTTAGATTTAGATGCTGACGGAGATGGAATTCCTGATAATGTTGAAGCACAAACCACATTAGGTTATACAGCACCAAATGCAGATAGTCCTGCAACATATATAACAAATAATGGTGTAAATTCTGCATATTTAGGAGG
>DOIV01000302.1:0-1021 GCA_003511845.1 Flavobacteriaceae bacterium
TATATCTGACATAGAGCCAAATAATAACACAAATTCTTAGTTAGTTTGAAGCAATAATTTAATATTAGCATAGGTGTTTTCAAAAACTTTTGGCAGTTGTTCATTATTTAACCATTCAACTTTGGTAATTCCTTCATCTAGTTGCGGATGTAATTTACCATCAAAACTTGTCTTCATTTCAAACCAATAGGTGATTTTAAATACCTTAGTGTTTTTATAGTTATAAATATGATAGGTGTTTTCTAGCGGTTTCTCAATCTGAAGATCTTGAACTCCAGTCTCCTCCTCCACTTCTCTTATGGCTGCTTCACGAATTGCTTCATTTTTTTCTATTTTTCCTTTGGGCAAATCCCATTTATCATTTCTGTAAATAAATAACACTTCGTCTTTATTATTTTTAACAATGCCTCCTGCAGCTTTAATTACTTCAAAATTTTTAATGAATTTTTCAAAAATAAAATCGACATTTTCATCATATAGATATAACGTTTCTATGTTTTTATTATCCATTTTTTGAACAAGCTCTAAAACAGCTACATCATCAATTTTAAAAAAATTAACCTGCGTTTCAAATCGCAAACTATCTGTTAAGTAAATTGGTTTATCATTTATAAAAACTGTAATCATTATATTCTAAAAATTTATGTAGTTTTGTTATTATGGTTTATGAAAAAAATATGGCTAAAGAAACCGCTGAGTTTCTTTTACAAATTAAAGCAATTAAACTCAATCCGAAAAATCCTTTTACATGGGCTTCTGGTTGGAAATCACCAATTTATTGTGACAACAGAGTTACACTTTCTCATGTTCAAATTCGAACCTTTATAAGAGAATGTTTATCTAAAATTATTGACCAAAAATATGCAAAACCAGATGCTATAGCTGGAGTTGCAACAGGTGCAATTGCTATTGGGGTTTTAGTTGCACAAGAATTAGGTGTGCCTTTTATTTATGTGAGACCAGAACCGAAAAAACATGGCAGGCAAAATCAAATTGAAGGGCATATTGAGAAACATCAATC
>DOIV01000302.1:1427-12803 GCA_003511845.1 Flavobacteriaceae bacterium
GTAAAGGCACTAAGATCACAAGATATTAATGTCAAAGGCATGGTTGCCATTTTTTCTTATGGCTTTGAGTTAGCAACTCAAAATTTTGTTGATAACGATGTTGAATTGACAACCATTAGTGATTATGATAGCTTAATAAAACAGGCTGTAGCACGCGAATATGTACCTGAAGAAGATTTAAACACATTAGAAAGCTGGCGAAAAAACCCAAGTGAATGGAACGCTAAATGAAGATTCAGGATTTCCTAAAGGATGGAAATTAAAAAATTAAAAATAATGAATTTAGAAAGTACAAAAGTAATAGTACAAAAGAGCAATAAAATTGTTTTTGAATTTTTAACTAAAGTTGAGAACTTTGAACAACTAATGCCAGAGAATACTGATAAATTTGAAGCTAATGAAGATTCTTTCCTTTTTGCTTTAAAAGGGATGCCCGTGATCAAATTAAAATTGCAAGAAGAGAGTACTGTTAACACTATCGTATTAGCATCAACAAATGACAAATTTCCTTTTACCTTAAAAGGAAATGTTATTAAATTAAACGATACTTCTAGTGAAGTACAACTAAAGTTTGACGGCAAATTTAATGCGATGATGGCTATGATGATTAAAAATCCTATTCAAAAATTTATCAATACTTTAGCAGAAAATATTGAGAAAAAAGTTTAAGCAAATCTTATTTCTTTAACACTAAAGTGTTTTACAGTTTCGTTTTCAAGTTCTACTCTTAAACTTCCTGTTATTGAGGTTCCTAGAATTTTGCCTAAAAACTGAGACTCATTACTATCGACAAACATTGAAGGAACTCCGTTTTTATATAAGATAGTTTCGTATTCATTTTTTATCTTTTTAAATTCTTGTTTTTTTATTGAAATAAGTTGGTATTGAATTTCTATCAAAATTTTCTCAAACAATTCATCTCTATCAATAACTTTGTTTAATATACTTTTTAAAGAAGTTGCTTTTGCAATTGCATCAGGAAAATTTTCTTGATTCACATTCAAACCCACACCAATAATCGCATTTTTTACATTAGATTTATTAATGGTAGTTTCTATTAATATTCCGCAAATTTTTTGATTTCCTGACATAATGTCGTTAGGCCATTTTACAGTTAATTTTTTAGGAACATAATTTTTTAACACATTATATATTGCGATAGAAATAACATAATTCAAATAAAACTGCTCTTCAACTTTTAAATTTTTAAACCTTACCAAAACACTAAATGTTAGGTTCTTATCACTATCAGAAACCCATTTATTATCATTTTGACCTCTTCCTTTAGTTTGAAAATTAGCTATTACAACTGTACCATTTTCGATATTACTTTCTCTTGCCAAGTCCTTTAAATACGAATTTGTAGAATCTATGGCATTAAGTTTGACTATCTTCATATATAATTACAAATATAACACATCATTACTAATAAAATTAATACATTTGCATCAAAATTATAAAGGGTTTTAATGGCTAAAAAGAAAGCAAGTAATGATCAGCTTATAGCTGAAATAATTAAGGGTATAGAAGATGTTAAAGGAATAAAAGTTGTCATTTTAGATTTAAGAGAACTTAAAAATACAGTATGTGATTATCACATAATTTGTGAAGGTAGCTCTAATACACAAGTAAATGCCATTTCTGCATCTGTACAAAAAACTGTAAGTAAAGCCTTAAAAGACAAACCGTGGCATGTTGAAGGAGAAGCTAATGCTGAATGGATTTTATTAGATTATATCAATGTAGTTGTACATGTTTTTCAAAAGCATATTAGAGAATTTTATGACCTTGAAGGTTTATGGGGAGACGCAAAAATCACCAACTTAGAAGCTTCAAATTAAAAAAACAACAATTTTAGAACAGATAAATGAGTAAAGATAAAAAAAACACAAAACCTTTTAAAGAGTTTAAATTCAAGTTTAATTTTTATTGGGTATACGGTATTTTATTTGCACTAATTTTAGGATATCAATTTTTAAGCAATCCTGATTTAGCGACAAGTAAATTAACTGAAAATGAATTTAAAGAATTATTAAAAGCTAATGATGTTGAAAAAATTGTTATCGTTAATAATGATATAGCTCAGATATATATTACGTCTGATGCCTTAGAAAAAGAGAAACATAAAGCAAAAACAAAAGATAATCCTTTTTACAATAGTAAAGCACCCTTATACACTTTCGATTTTGGTGATTTACAAAATTTTGAAAATGATTTAAGTAAATACAAGTCTGAAAATGATTTGAGTTTTGACACCACAAACGCTACGCAAACTAGTATTTGGGATGGTATTTTTATGTGGTTACCCTTTATTTTTATTATTGCTATTTGGGTATTTATTATGAAACGTATGTCTGGAGGTGCTGGCGGTGGAGGGCCAGGTGGTCAAATTTTTAATATTGGTAAATCAAAAGCAAAACTATTTGACCAAGACCAAAAAGTACAAACCTCATTTAAAGATGTTGCAGGCTTAGAAGGTGCAAAAGAAGAAGTTCAAGAAATTGTAGATTTTCTAAAAAACCCTGACAAATACACAAAATTAGGCGGTAAAATACCTAAAGGTGCATTATTAGTAGGCCCTCCAGGAACAGGTAAAACCTTATTAGCAAAAGCTGTTGCAGGTGAAGCTAAAGTTCCTTTTTTCTCATTATCAGGTTCTGATTTTGTTGAAATGTTTGTTGGCGTAGGTGCATCACGTGTAAGAGATTTATTTAAGCAAGCTGCTGCAAAATCTCCTTCAATTATATTTATTGATGAAATAGATGCTATTGGTAGAGCCAGAGGAAAAAATAGTTTTACTGGAGGTAATGATGAACGTGAAAACACATTAAATCAATTACTAACTGAAATGGATGGTTTTGGTACAGACACTAATGTTATAGTAATAGCCGCAACCAACCGTGCTGACGTATTAGACAAAGCCTTAATGCGAGCAGGAAGATTTGACAGACAAATTTATGTTGATTTACCAGACAAAAACGAAAGAAAAGAAATTTTTGAAGTACATACCAGGCCTTTAAAATTGGCTGATGATCTTGATATAGAGTTTCTGTCAAAACAAACCCCAGGATTTTCTGGTGCTGATATTGCTAATGCTTGTAATGAAGCTGCTTTAGTTGCTGCTAGAAAAGATAAAAGTGCTGTTGACCATCAAGATTTTTTAGATGCAATTGACAGAATTGTTGGTGGTTTAGAAAAGAAAAATAAAATCATTACTCAAAAAGAAAAGAAAACAATTGCCTATCATGAAGCTGGGCATGCCACAGTAAGCTGGATGCTTGAACACGCTGCACCATTAGTCAAAGTAACTATTGTGCCACGTGGGCAATCATTAGGTGCTGCTTGGTACTTACCCGCAGAAAGAATGATTGTTCAGTCAGAACAAATGTTAGATGAAATGTGTGCTACTATGGGAGGTAGAGCTGCTGAAAAAGTGATGTTTGATAAAATTTCTACTGGTGCTTTAAGCGATTTAGAAAAAGTAAATAAACAAGCCAAAGCTATGATTACCATTTACGGTTTGAATGAAAAACTGGGTAACATTACTTATTATGACTCATCTGGACAGTCTGAGTATAATTTTTCTAAACCATATAGTGAAGAAACTGCAATTTTGATTGATCAAGAAATATCAAAATTAATAGAGAGTCAATATGAACGTGCACAAAAAATTCTTGAGACTCACAAAAAAGAGTTGGTAGAATTGGCAGAACTCTTATTAGAAAAAGAAGTTATTTTTGGCGATGATTTAATTAAAATTTTTGGAGAAAGACCTTTTAAAACTGAACCTTTAGCTAAGAAAAAGGAAGAAGAAAAAAATGAGGGTGAAAAGAATGAAAAAGAAAATGGTGATGATGATATTAAAAACAAAGAAAAAACAGACAGTAAAAGTAGTACTGAAAATAAAACAGAAATAACTTAGCTACAATAATCGTATTTTTATTTAAAACTGATAATTACACAAACTCCAGATTTATTCTGGAGTTTTCTTTTTTCACTTCACAAATTTTCACTTACACATCCCTTATTTTTATAAAGAAAATAAAACTCAACAGTAAAAACACAAAAGATGTGAACAATGAGTACGAGATTTCAACAGAATTAGCCTCATTATTTCATAATTATATACTTTTGAGAAACTCTCTAAGTAAAATGAATTTTTTTAAGAAACTATTTAGTCCTGTTGATGAAAATCACGACAACATTCAAGATACAAATACTGCAACACTAGAACAACTCTCTTTCGACGAAGCTTTTGTGCAAAATTTTATTTCAAAAGGCGGTAAATTTCTTTACTGTTCACATCAAGAGGAACTTAATTTAAATTTACAAAATATAATCCAAGAGAATCATTGGGAAAATGTAGTGTGCTTTAATGAAGACTTAAAGAAAATTTCAACAATAGTTGGTTCAGATAGTACAACAGAAATTAAAAAAGCAACTCCTTTTTTTACCTATTGTGAGCGATTACTCTCTGAAGAAGGAAGTATTTTATTCTCTTCTGAGCAACTTTATAATAATAAAATAGCAAATTTACCTGATTATTTTATTGTATTTGCTAAAACTAGCCAAATCGTTAAAAACAAAAGCGAAGGCTTAATGGGAATTAGAGAAACATACCAAAAGAATTTTCCAACAAATATCAGCTCAATCAAAAGTTACATACCCGAAAAAGTTGAAGAAGATTTTTTAAACTTTGGTAATAATAATGCAAAAAAGTTATATTTATTGTTATTAGAAGATATGTAATATGAAAGAACTATTTATTAGGGCTTTATCTGGGTTGGTCTATGCAATTATAATTATCTGCGGTACTTTATACAGTAAAGAATCCTTCTATATCATTTTTTATATATTGATGATGTTCTGCTTATATGAATTTAAAAACCTTATTAAATTAAGTTATAAATGGACAATTATTGTAGCTAGTTTGATCTTCCTATACTCAGTAAAAACTACTTATATAGAACCTAAATATCTGGAATTTTTATTAATTACCAGTCTATTTATTCCTATAATTTATCAATTATTCAAATCTAAGACACCTTTAAAATCCAGTAAATTAGGCCATTATTTTTTAGCTATTGCTTATATAGCATTACCTTTTTCAATGTTGATACAAATTCCGTTTATCAATAATTCATATCATCCAAAAATTATCATAAGTATATTTATATTAATTTGGATAAGTGACACTTTTGCCTACCTTGTTGGGAGTGCTATAGGTAAAACCAAATTATACAAAAAAGTATCACCAAACAAAACTATTGAAGGAGCTTTAGGTGGATTGGTAGCCGCATTAATTGGTACTAACCTTATAGCTACTTATTATTGTACAGAAATAAGCACCATCAATTGGATGGTTATTGCAAGTATTGTTTTCACCTTTGGACTTCTAGGAGATTTAATAGAATCAAAGTTTAAAAGAGAGGCTGGGGTAAAAGACAGCAGTAACTTTATCCCAGGTCATGGAGGGTTTTTAGACAGACTAGATAGTGTTATATTTGCTTCACCTTTTGCTTATGTATTTATTCATATTATAACTTAATTATTGCGTTAAATGTTTCATAAAGAAGGATATAAAATAATTTCAATTTCAATGATACTGTTTGTAAGTATCCTATTTTTAACTGATGCTATTGTTGAAGTTGAATGGTTAAGAAAAATAATAATGATTATTTTTCTTATTTTCTTTGTATTAATATTACAATTTTTTAGAAATCCTAAAAGGACAACTATTGAAAATATAAATCAAATTATAGCTTCAGTAGATGGCAAAGTAGTTGTCATTGAAGAAGTATTTGAAAAAGAATTTTTCAAGGATAAACGCAAACAAATTTCGATTTTCATGTCTCCTTTAAATGTGCATGTTACAAGATATCCTATAGGAGGGGAAATAGTGTACAGCAAATACCATCCTGGAAAATATTTAGTAGCGTGGCATCCAAAAGCTTCTGAAGAAAACGAAAGAACAACAGTGGTTGTTGAAAATAAATCAGTTGGTAAAATTCTATTTAGACAAATTGCAGGAGCTGTTGCTAGAAGAATAGTCAATTATGCTAAAAAGGATGGCAAAGCTATTCAAGGTGCAGATTCTGGTTTTATAAAATTTGGATCTAGAGTTGACATTTTTATACCTTTAGATATGAAAGTTCATGTATCATTAAATGACAAAGTAGTAGGTGGAGAAACAGTAATTGCTTCAAAAGAATGAAAGAATTAGATGAGAAATTTGAAAAAGCATTTGAAATAGCTTCTACTATGACTCAAAAGCTACCTCCTGACATTATGCTTAAATTTTACGCATATTATAAATTGGCAACTAAAGGTAAAATGTATGAATCACCTTCAGGGAAAAGCCCTTTAAGAAATGCATTTAAAATCAACGCTATGTTTCAGTTAAAGAGTTTAAATGAAAATGAAGCAAAACAAAAATATATAGATCTGGTAGAAGAAATAACAACTAAAAAAATTAAATAAAATGTACTCAACAAAAAGAATATCAATAGTTATTATTACTATATTATTAAGTATTACAATTATTTCATGTAAAAAGGAAATTCAAAAAGAAATTTCACAATTTTCTATAGAACAAAAAACCATTACAGTAAACTGGACAGGTTATAAAACCACAGATAAAGTTGCTGTTAAAGGTGAATTTAAAGAAATAAAAATTCTAAATATACATAATGACACTACTGCCGTTGGAGCATTAAATGATACTCAATTTGAAATACCAATTAGCAGTCTTTTTTCAAATGACAAAGAAAGAGACCCGAAACTAAAAGAGCTCTTTTTTGGTGTTATGGATGCTACATTATCTCTAACAGGAACCCTATATCTAAATAATGACGGTACTGGCAGTATTGATTTAAAAATGAATGGTGTACAAAAAAAAATTAATATTAACTATACTGTAAGCGGACAATTAGTTGAACTTGAAGGTAAGTTAAATTTAGATGATTGGAATGCTCAATCTGCATTAGAATCTTTAAGTAAAGCTTGTTTTGATTTACATAAAGGTGCTGATGGTGTGAGTAAAACGTGGAATGATGTTGGTATAAATGCTGCTATTTATTTAAAAAAGGAGTAAAAATAACAGATTAGATTATATCTAACGATTTATTACCACTTAAATTTAGTTAAAATAACAATTGAAAATTCTACTTAAATTACTAAAATTATTTCTATATTTGTGTACTCAACTTAACTTAATAAACTTCAACTTCATCTATTTATTTTTTATATTTAGATGTTTATATATATTGTAGAAACTCCCAACAATGAGTTCTAGTAAAATGTTGAATTGATATGAAAATAAAATTACTTTGCTTACTAATACTAACTTCAATTTATAATTATAGCCAAACCAGTACTGATATTTATCTTTTTGATATGGTTATTGGTGATAGCCTTATTGTAATTAATAACCCTATCGATATTTCTGAAGGCAATAAAGGTTATGACAATCAGCCCTCATTCTTAAATGATGGCAGTGGCGTTTTATTTACTTCAACAAGAAATGATCAAACAGATATTGTATTATATAATATTGAAAATAGCACTAAAGCTTGGTTAACTGATTCTGAAGCCAATGAATATTCACCTATTCAAATGCCAAATAAAAAATATTTCTCTGCTGTTCGCTTAGAAAAGGATGGCAATCAATTATTATGGAAATATAGTTTTAATAAACGAAAGCAAGAAGTGTTGATTCACAATCTAAAAGTTGGTTATCATGCATGGCTTAATAAAAAAATGATTGTTTCTTTTGTATTAAACGACCCTCCTTCGCTAGTCGTTACTAATTTAAAATATAAAATAAAATATCCTATTGATAAAAATATTGGACGATCTATTGTTAAGATACCAAATACTGAATTGATTAGTATTATAAGTTTAGAACATGGTGAATCTGAAATTTACTCTATTAACCCTATAAATAGTGATAAAAAATACATTGCAGATGCTTTAGAGGGATCACAAGATTTAGCATGGACACCAGACGGTACTTTGATTATGGGTAAAGAGGATAAATTATACAAATTAAGGGCCGGAGTTGACAAAACATGGATTGAATTTGCATCATTACAATCTTTTGGATTAACGGGAATTACTAGATTAGCGATTAGTCCGTTTGGTAATAAGATAGTAATAGTTGTTGATGAAGTTGTAGAATAATATTTATCGAATGAAAATAGAAAAATTAATATTTTTTATTACAATACTTCTACTTACTTCATGCAGTCAAAAGGTGTTTAAAGAAAAGTGGATTAAAAAAGAAGCTCCAAAAGTATTTAAAGCTCGATTTGAAACCACAAAAGGAAATTTTGATATTGAAGCTCATAGACAATGGTCTCCAAAAGCCGTTGACAGACTGTATCAATTAATTTCTAATAACTTTTATACTGACATTGCTCTATTTAGAGTTGTACCGAACTATGTTGCTCAATTTGGCATTCATGACAATTCTAGTATAAACAAATCTTGGAGCAAGTATAAAATAGCCGATGAACCAGTAATCAAAGAAAATTTGGAAAGAACAATTTCATTTGCAAGAGGAGGAAAAGAATCAAGAACTACACAAATTTTCATCAACCTAAAAAACAATTCTCCAAGATTAGATACTTTATTCTATGGGAATGTGGAAGGCTTTCCTGTGGTTGCAAAAGTAACCAAGGGCATGGATGTGGTTAAATCTTTTTATAGCGGATACCAAGAAAAGCCTTCAAACAGACAAGATTCTATTGAAAAATATGGTAATATTTATTTAAAAAATAATTTTCCGAAATTAGATTATATAAAAAAAGCGTATATTGTCAAATAATTAACACTCAGAAGTAACCCCTATTAGCAAAATATTTATTCTAGGCACGTTATCAAAAAAACATTCCGCAGTCAAAAAATGTTTACATTTTCTAAAAACTACGGAATGGGAATTAAATGCAATAAGATAACGTGCCTTCTTTAAGAAAAGTATACCTATACTTAAAAGGTTTTAATATTTAACACATTTTGTCAGAAAACAGACATTTTTAGCTAAGAATAATTTCTCCCCTAGTTTACAGCTAAATTAAGAACCATTTTTACTTAATAATAAGTACTGTAATTATCTTCTAGAATAATTTGGAGATTCTTTGGTAATCATTACATCATGTGGATGGCTTTCGTTAATACCAGAAGCTGTAATTTTTACAAATTTACCCGTAGTTTTTAAGGTTTCTATATCTTTTGCTCCACAATAGCCCATACCAGCTCTTAATCCACCTATGAATTGATGAATACTTTCAGATATTTCTCCTTTATACGGCACTCTACCAACAATGCCTTCAGGGACTAATTTTTTAATATCGTCTTCAACATCTTGAAAATAACGATCTTTACTACCTTCCTTCATCGCTTCAATAGATCCCATTCCTCGATACGATTTAAATTTCCGTCCTTCGTAAATGATGGTCTCCCCTGGAGATTCTTTTGTACCTGCTAATAAAGAACCTAACATAACGGTATCTGCACCAGCTGCAATCGCTTTTGGAATGTCTCCCGTATAACGAATACCTCCATCAGCAATTACAGGAATACCGCTACCTTTGATAGCAGCTGCAACCTCTAAAATTGCAGAGAATTGTGGAAAACCAACACCTGCGACTACTCTAGTGGTACAAATTGAGCCTGGACCAATACCAACTTTTACAGCATCAGCACCTGCCTCTACTAGATATTTAGCAGCTTCGGCGGTTGCTATATTTCCAACAATAACATCTAATTTAGGAAGCTTTTTCTTTATATTCTTTAACACAGTTACTACACCTTTTGTATGACCATGTGCAGTATCTATAATTATTGCATCTACCCCAGCATTTGCCAATGCTTCAGTTCGCTCAACAGCATCCTGTGTTACACCAATAGCTGCGGCAACTCGAAGACGACCAAAACTATCTTTATTTGCATTTGGTTTTTGAGTTAACTTGGTGATATCTCTGAAAGTTATTAGACCAACCAAAGTATAATTATCATCAACGACTGGTAGTTTTTCAATTTTATATTCTTGTAAAATCCCTTCTGCATCAGCAAGTGAAGTTCCTTCACTTGTAGTAATCAAATTTTCGCTTGTCATTACTTCAGAAATAGGTCTTTCTAATTTTTTCTCAAAACGCAAATCTCTATTGGTAACTATCCCTAATAATTTACCATGATCGTCAACAATAGGAATTCCGCCAATACTATGTTTTCGCATTGAATTTTTAGCATCTGAAACTATTGCTGTAATAGGTAATGTAACTGGATCTATAATCATTCCTGATTCAGCACGTTTTACCTTTCTAACCTCAACAGCCTGCTGTTTGATACTCATATTTTTATGTAGCACACCAATTCCACCTTCTTGAGCCATAGCAATAGCCATAGCAGACTCTGTAACCGTATCCATAGCTGCGGATATAATCGGTACATTTATCGTAATGTTTTTGGTGAATTTTGTTTGAGTACTGACTTCTCTAGGTAGTACTTCAGAAAAGGCTGGAATTAAAAGGACATCATCATAGGCTAAACCTTCTCCTACAAATTTTGAATCGTGTGCTTTCATAGTGCAATTAAATTAATAATGATTGAAAAATAATTGCAAGCAAAGGTACACTATTTACAAACACTATTGTTAAAAGCGATATTAATTTTGATAAACCTCATTATCTAATTTGAAACAAAATCAATCTTATATACTTTATGGCACGCTACACAATTATTTAACAAGTGTGATAGTTGTTGTTGTTGTGTTTGCTTATAATCTTGATGACCTTTTATACTATCTGCAATCTGGTCAAAAAAATCATGAGTTGCAAAACCTAATTTTTTAAATCCTATTGGCAAACTCGCTAGCATTCCTTTAGGTGCGTGGTCAAAAACCACACCTCCAGATTTACTAGCTGCTTTTTCTATTTAATCTACATTTTTATTGAGGATACCTTCATTAATTTGCTGTACACTTTCTAAAAAACCTCTCATTTCTTCTAAAGCAAAATCCGCATTTTCTTGTGTGAGTTCTATTGCTATTCTTCCATCTTCTTCAACAGAAGCTACCTTACCTTTAAATACAAAAAGATAGACTAATGCTATTGTGGTACAAAAAAAATGGCTAAGACTGTTGGTGTTTTTTTATGAAAATTTTAATTTACAACAAATATATTATTTATAATTAGTCTAAATAAAATTTGTGTAACTGAAAAATAAATTATATTTTTGTCAATTAAAATTATTTATTAATAAGTCTAAATAAATTAAAATGAAAAAAATAGCATTAGGTATCGCCATTTTATCGGCTATAGTATTTACATCTTGTACAAGTGATGATGATAGTCCAACTCCAAAAGCAGAAATTAA
>DOIV01000042.1:0-1609 GCA_003511845.1 Flavobacteriaceae bacterium
TTATCAATATTTCATTGAATTTGTAAACAAAACCTACAACTTTTTTTCTAACCATTTTTAATAAATACTTTTTTTTTTTTTTTTTTTGAGTGAATAGTTACAATATATGCTGAATTCTTTAGATAAAAAGAGTAGCAATTCATAAAATTTAATCCTATTTAAATAGAATTGATTTTATATTGGTATTTTTATACGGTCTAATGTTACAACTTATGCAAAAAATAGTGCTGCTTTTTTTATTGATTAGTATCAATTTTAGTTTTTCGCAAGAAAATGAAATCTTTAATGAGCTTATAGAATCTGAAGCAAAATCGGCTTCAAAAATTATTGTTCATAAAGCAAATATCAATACTGCCAATTATGATATTACTTACCATAAATTAGAGTTTACGGTTGATCCGGCAATAGCATTTATAAACGGAATTATAAGTACAACTTTTACTGCCAAATCAATTATGAATACCGTTACTTTTGACTTATCAAATAATATGACTGTTTCTGAAGTTACTCAAAACGGAACCGTCTTAAACCATTCTCAAAGCACTAATGAATTAGTGATTACGTTGTCGCAAAGCCTAGCTCAGGGACAAGAAACTACGGTCAAAATAACCTATAGCGGAAACCCTATAAGTTCAGGTTTTGGTTCGTTTGAACAAGCTACCCATAACGGAGCTCCGATTGTATGGACATTATCAGAACCTTATGGTGCAATGGGATGGTGGCCTTGCAAACAAGATTTGAATGATAAAATTGATGCTATTGATGTGTTTATTACTGCTCCGAAACAATATGTTTCCGTTTCAAATGGCTTAGAGCAAGGGCAGGTCGTAACAGGCTCAACCAAAACCACTCATTTTAAGCACGGTTATCCTATTCCTGCTTATTTGATTGCTTTTGCAATCACTAATTACGAAGTGTATTCACACACCGTTACTAATAACGGAAATCCTTTTGACATTGTCAATTATGTTTACCCAGAAGATTTAACAACCGCTCAAAGTCAAACAGGAATAACGGTTGATATTATGAATGTTTTTACTGAGTTATTTGGTGAATATCCGTTTGCGGATGAAAAATACGGCCATGCTCAATTTGGTTGTAGATGTGGTATGGAACATACTACGGTTTCATTTATGGGTAATTTTAACAGAGGGTTAATTGCACATGAATTGGCACATCAATGGTTTGGCAATAAAATTACTTGTGGTAGCTGGAAAGACATTTGGCTTAATGAAAGTTTTGCTACGTATTTAAGTGGTTTGACCATAGAAAATTTAGATGGGAATGATAGCTTTATCCAATGGCGGGAAAGTAAAAATAATTCCATTACGTCTAGTCCAAATGGTGCGGTTTACTTGTCTGATCAAGACACCACCAGTGTCGGTAGAATTTTTAATGGAAGACTCTCGTACAATAAAGGCTCTATGGTTTTGCATATGCTGAGGAGAAAACTAGGAGATGCTACATTTTTTCAAAGCTTAAAAAATTACTTGGTTGACCCAAAATTAGCCTATGGTTATGCAAAAACTCCCGATTTAATTACTCATTTTGAAGCTGTAAATGGTGAAAATCTTACTGAATTTTTTAAAGATTGGATTTACAATCAAGG
>DOIV01000042.1:1945-3777 GCA_003511845.1 Flavobacteriaceae bacterium
TATTCACTAAAATGGTATCAACAACAAACTAATCAAATCAAAATTACACTAAATCAAAATCAGAGTGATGTTTCTGTTTCCTTTTTTGAAGCACCAGTACCTGTCAGAGTACATGGTGAAAATGGTGAGATTTTGAATCTTGTTTTAAATAACAACTCAAATGGAGAAGAATTTACAGAGGCTGTAACTTTTAAGGTTACTAAAGTTGAAATTGACCCTGACTCACATTTAATTTCTAAAAACAATAGTGTAACTTTAGGTATTGATGATGAAGTTTTGGCTTCGCAATTTTCAGTATTTCCTAATCCAGTTACAAACGAATTAACAGTAAAAAATCCTAATCAAATCCACATAGAAAAAATTACTATTTTTAATAGTTTAGGTCAGCTAGAGCGTCAATTAAAGAATGTAAACACAATTAATGTGTCAACATTAATGAATGGTTTGCACTTTTTACGAATACAAACCGAACAAGGTGTATTTCATAAATCATTTTTAAAACAGTAAGTAAATGATGCATTCTATTCTTGACAATGCTTTTAAAAAAGCCAAATCACTAAACATAAATAAGGATTCCAAAATTATTTTATTTAGTGATATCCATAAAGGCGATAATAGTTATGCTGATGATTTCTCTCATAATATGGACATCTATAAGTATGCTCTTAAAAAATATTATGAAGAAGACTATACCTATATAGAATTAGGCGACGGTATAGAACTTTGGGAAAACTATAATTTTGAACCCATTTACAAAGCACATAAAAGTACTTTTGAATTGTTGAAACTATTTTATAATGACAACAGACTACATCTACTCTGGGGTAATCATGATATGATTTTTGGTGACCCAATTACGGTAGAAAAAATGTTGTATTCTGTTTTTCCGCCTAAAAATATTAAAGAAAAAGAACGTCTTTTCAATTTAGAATACCATGAAAGTATTTTATTACACATTGAAAATACTTCAAAAAAAATATTCTTGATTCACGGACATCAAGCCGATTGGTTCAATTATAAATTCTGGAAAGTAAGTCGTTTTTTTGTGCGTTATTTCTGGAAACCATTACAAAAATGGTTCAATGTAAAAGACCCTACCAGTCCTGCAAAAAATTACAAAAACTTGATTAAAGTAGAGCGGAAATTAAAAGATTGGATGTTGAAAAACAACAACCAAATGGTGATTGCTGGTCATACACACAGACCTCGTTTTCCTGACCCTGGTTTATTACCTTATTTTAATGATGGTAGTTGCGTACACCCTGAATCAATTATTGGTCTAGAAATTGAAAACTTAGAAATTGTAATGGTAAAATGGCACTTTCAAGTTGATGATGCTAAAAATAGAAGTATAGTAAAAACAATTTTAGCAGGACCTCAGCCTTTGGAATTATATTTGTGAATGAAATAGTTTGTATTTATTAATCAAACCCTTCGCTAAAAAACTCTTTTAAAGAGATCTCCATTGCTTTTGCAAGCAATGTAATAGTTACTATACTTGAAGTAACAATCCCTTTCTCAATTTTATAAATATATTGTCTGTCTTTTCCAGTAAGGTTTGCTAGCTCCACTTGAGTAAGTTTTTGTTGAAGTCTGAAATACTTTACTCGTTTGCCTACGCTAATAGGTAAACTATTTTTTATTTCATTAATATTTTGTCAGACAACAAACTCATATGAGCAAATTGCATGATTTGTTAAAATAATGCGTAACCTTATAGTGCTACATTAAAATATTTTTCATATATTAGCTACAGCTAAACAAAGAAAACAGAAACTTTTCTTCAACCTATCCTATTTTCTTTAGTACGTATTTGTTAAGTTTCACGAGGT
>DOIV01000261.1 GCA_003511845.1 Flavobacteriaceae bacterium
ATGCTTTTGATAAGTGATACAATTGGCGAACTGATTTTTAAAATGAACAACTATCAAGCTCCAAAAATGTCTAAAGCAATAAATACTGTTGCTAGTAAATAGCTTTCAAAACAAAAATATGCACATCAACTGTAAAGGTAAACTTATCGACTTATCCTCACCAAAAATAATGGGAATACTAAATGTTACACCAGATTCTTTTTATGATGGCAACACTCTAAAAAGTGATAAAGACATCCTCTCAAGAACAGAAAAGATGTTAAAAGATGGTGCTACATTTATTGATGTTGGCGGATACTCTTCAAAACCCAATGCTAAACATATCAGCGAAAAAGAGGAACTACAAAGAGCACTACCCGTCATCAAATTATTGAATGAAGAATTTCCTGAAAGTTTCATTTCTATTGATACTTTTAGAAGTAAAGTAGCCTATGAAACCGTACAAAAAGGAGCTTGTCTAGTCAATGATATTTCAGCAGGTTCTTTAGACAAAAACATGTTTAAAACCATTGCCAAATTACAAGTACCTTATATAATTATGCATATGCAAGGCACACCTCAAGACATGCAAAACCAGCCTAGCTATGACAATATCACTAAAGAAATTACCTTTTATTTCTCAGAAAAAATCAGTCAACTCAGAAAACTACAAATCAATGATATTATAATTGATGTTGGTTTTGGTTTTGGTAAAACTATAGAGCAGAACTACACCTTACTGAATCAGTTGGTATTGTTTAAAAGCTTAGAAGTGCCAATTCTTAGTGGAATTTCAAGAAAATCTATGCTTTATAAATTATTAAATACCAGTCCTGAAAAAGCATTGAATGCAACTACCGTAGCAAATACAATTGCCTTAATGAATGGTAGCTCTATCTTAAGAGTACACGATGTAAAAGAAGCATATGAAGCTATTAAAATTGTTCAGGCTTTAAAAAGGTAATCTGTTAAAAAAATCTTTAAATTAAATAAGAATTGTGCTTGTAAATTAGCTTAAATTATGATTACATTTACCAAAACCTTAATTTTTGGATGCATTTGATTTTATAGAATTTAGATTTTTAGATATTCTAGACATTGCTTTGGTAGCTATTTTACTCTACTATATATATAGATTGATAAAAGGGACTGCTGCAATTAATATTTTTTTAGGAATTGCCATTGTCTACTTAATCTGGAAATTGACTGTTGCACTTAAAATGGAACTGTTAAGTGATATTTTAGGTAAGTTTCTTGGCGGAGGTTTTATTGCTTTAATCATTGTTTTTCAACAAGAGATTAGAAAATTTTTATTGATGGTTGGCTCTACCAACTTTGCTGCAAAAAAAGGATTCTTAAAACGATTTAAATTTTCAACAGCTTTTAAGGATGACAACAGCACTACAAATGTTGACGACCTCGTATCTGCTTGTGATGAAATGTCTAAAACAAAGACTGGAGCTTTGATTATTCTTCAACGAAATAATAATCTCGAATTTGTAAAACAAACTGGCGATAAAATGCAAGCCGAAGTAAACAAACCTTTATTAACTAGCATTTTTTACAAAAACAGCCCACTTCACGATGGTGCTATTATCATTGAAGATAACTTAATCACTGCAACTAGAGTCATTTTACCTGTTGAAGAAGGCGTTTCAATTCCTGCTCGTTTCGGATTGAGACATAGAGCTGCTTTAGGTATGACTTTACGTTCTGATGCCGTTGCACTTGTCGTTTCTGAAGAAACAGGACAAATATCTTATATAAGAAATGGTGAATTTATTTTATTCAATGATATTGATAGATTAGCAGACATTATCAAAGAAGACTTGGAGTAGACTTGCTTTAACCTAAACCGTTTCAAATTGAATTTCGTACAACTTACTATAACAACCTTTTTGTTCTAACAATTGTTGATGTGTACCTTGTTCAACAATTTCACCTTTTTCCATAACTAAGATTTTATCTGCTTTTTTTATTGTTGCCAATCTATGAGCAATAATGATTGAAGTTCTATTTTTAGTTATAGTATTGGTTGCTTTCTGTATCAATTCTTCTGATTCAGCATCAATTGATGATGTTGCTTCGTCTAAAATTAAAATAGCTGGCTTACTAACATATGCTCTTAAAAATGCAATCAATTGACGTTGACCTACAGACAACATACCACCTCTTTCTTTTACATTAAAGTGATAATTTTTCGGCAAAGACATGATAAAATCATGAATTCCTATTTTTTTAGCAGCATCTTTAACCTCATCTAAACCTATAGCTGGATTATTTAAAGTAATATTATTTAAAATAGAATCAGAAAACAAAAATACATCTTGTAAGACCACACTTATTTGATTTCTTAAAGAGAATAGTGTAAACTCATTTATATTAACATCATCAATGTTAATACTTCCAGAATTTATAGTATAGAACCTACTTAATAAATTAATAATGGTTGATTTCCCTGCTCCAGTAGCTCCGACTACAGCAACAGTCTCTCCTTGATTTACTTGAAAAGAAATACCTCTCAACACAGGTTCGTCTTTAATGTACCTAAAATAGACATCCTCAAAATTTATATTTCCTTTTAAATCTTTAGCTTCTACTATACCCGCATCAACTTCTTCAGCATCCTCATCTAACACAACAAACACTCTTTCAGCAGCCACCATACCCATTTGTAATGTATTAAATTTATCAGCAATCTGACGTAATGGTCTAAACACCATACTTGTCATCATAATAAAACTTGTAATTGTCCCAAATGAAGCTCCACCATCTATAGCTGCTGCTAAACCACCATACCAGACAATGACTCCTAAAGTAATCGATGATAAAATTTCTACAATCGGAAAGAAAATTGAATAATACCATATTGTTTTAATATGGGCTTTTTTATGCTTTTCATTAATTTCTAAAAATTTAGCATACTCAATTTTTTCACGAGTAAACAATTGTACAATCTTCATTCCTGAGATTCTTTCTTGCACAAAACTATTCAAATTAGCAACCTGATTTCTAACATCTTGAAATGTTGATTTTATTTTTATTTGAAAAATTTTAGTTGCATAAACCATGATTGGCAACACCACTATTACAATCAAACCTAAACGCCAATTCATAAACATCATAATAACAACGACAACCAGTACTTGTAACAAATCGCTAATAATTGCAAATAAACCTTGTCCAAAAACACTTGCAATTGTCTCTATATCTGACACAACTCTTGTGACCAATTTACCAACTGGTGTTTTATTGTAATAATGCATTTTAAATTTAAGCACCTTATCAAATAACTGAGTACGAATATCTTTAATAATATGCTGCCCCAACCAATTGGTGTAAAAAATAAATAAAAACTGAAAAACCACTTCTAACAAAAGGACTCCGAGCATTATCAAACTAAAGTTCAATAATTGTTGAGTGTTCTTACTTAAAATATAATCATCTACAATTAAACGTAATAAAACAGGACGAACTGTTGCCAATCCTGCAAGTAACAATACAGAAGCAATTGAAAAAGAAAATTCTAAACGATAATGCTTAACATAAATCATCAGTCGTTTAAATATTTTAAAATCAAATGCTTTGCCAGTTACTTTTTCACTCATTTATGGTTTATGGTTTATGAAAATCTTAAAAAGATCTATTCTTCAATTTTATTTTTTATTATACAAACTCTTCCTTATAAGCTACTTTAGTCAGAAAAAGTCCTTTTGCAGGTACAGAAACTCCTGCTTTACTTCTATCTTCACTTTCAATAATATCGATTACATCATTCTTTGTCTTTTTGCCCAAGCCAACTTCTATTAAAGTTCCGACTATTGCTCTTACCATATTTCTTAAAAAACGGTCTGCAGTAATATAAAAAGTCAGCCTATTACCGTCTAACATCCATTTGACTTCTGTAATATCACAATTGTAGGTTCTTACATCGGTTTTAGATTTAGAAAAACATTTAAAATTAGTGTAATTTAACAAAACTTCAGCAGCTTCATTCATTTTAGTTACATCAAGTATTTTTTGATGAATTTGCCAAGTAGAATCTAACAGAAACGGGTTTCTTCCCAGCCAAATTCTATATTCATAACTTCTACTAATTGCATCAAACCTTGAATGTAAATCATCTTTAACCAAAAAAATAGCATTTACAACAATATCATCTGGTAAAAATGCATTTATTTTTTGTTGTATAACAAATGAATCAAATTTAAATTCAACATCAAAATGTGCAAATAATTGCTCTGCATGTACTCCTGCATCTGTTCTTCCAGCCCCAACAATCTCAATCTTTTCTCTTAAAATAACAGAAAGAGAATGCACTAATTTTTCTTGAACAGTCACCACATCTGGTTGTACTTGCCACCCGTGATAATTACCTCCATGATACGATAATTTTATAAAATATCTCAATAAGTTATGTTTTTGTTGATGAGCAAAGATAAGAATTCCTATTTTTAAACTCTAATTGAAATTTATAAACTATTATTTTGAAAAAAATTCTATTACTTTCTGATACTCATAGCTTTATTGACAATCAAATCTTGAAATTTATTAAACTAGCCGATGAAGTTTGGCATGCTGGCGATATAGGTAATATAAAGGTTACTGATAACATCAAACAATTAAAACCTTTACGAGCCGTTTACGGAAACATTGACAACAAAGAAATTAGATCTGAATTTCCGTTAGACAATAGATTTACTGTAGAAAATATTGATGTTTGGATAACGCATATTGGTGGCTATCCTCACAGATACAACTCTAGAATAAAAGAAGAAATTAGCAACAATCCTCCAAAGATTTTCATCTCCGGACATTCTCATATTTTAAAAGTAATGCATGACAAGAAATTAAATTTAATACATCTAAACCCAGGGGCTGCTGGTAAACACGGATTTCATCAAATAAGAACTATGTTGCGTTTTGAAATCAACAATTCCAACATTGAAAATATGGAAGTCATAGAATTAGAAAAAAGAGTTTAGGTCTGCTTGATTGGAACTAAAATAAAAATACTAGTTCCTTTACCTTTAGAAGACATGATATTGAATACTCCTTTCATAACTTTAACTCTAGCTTTAATATGATTTAGGCCTAAACCATCTTCATTTTTTACGGCCTCAACATCAAAACCAAATCCGTCATCACTAAGCCTTATACTTAACATATTATCATCTCTATGCACTAACATTATAGTTGCATTTGACGCTTTACTATGCTTTAAAACATTGTTTATAAGTTCTTCAATAATATTATAAATCTTGATTTCAAAATCTTGATTGTATCTTTTTACCTCCTTATCATCACTCCTTAAAGTAATTTCAGAATTTGAATATTTTTGACAAATATCTTGTACAGCTGTAGCCAATCCAAACTTTAACAATATTGATGAAATCAACTCATGAGATAAATCTCTGATTTTTACTGAAGCTTCATTAACTATATCTTGTGCTTTTGATATTTCTTTAGGTGCTTTTTCTTTTAATTGTGATTTTGATGCTTGTAAATGTAAATTTGCAGAAGACAATAAAGCACTTACACTATTATGTAGAATCTCTGCTATAGATTTTCTTTCTTTTTCTTTGGCGTCTATAGTTGCATTAATAATTCTTGTTTGTATTTCATTTTCAATTTGCTCAATTTTATTTATTTGAATCAATCTGTAATTTCTATAAAAGATATAGCTTAAAATCATAAAGGCTAAAAAAGCCAAGGCTGAACCATAAAATAAAAATTGTGCTTTTTGTCGCAAATATTTTTCTTCCTTTATTTTTTGTGCTTGTCTTTCTACATTGTATTTGGCTTCTGCTTCAAAAATATTTTGTGAATTACTCACCTTATTTATACTATCTGTAATACCAACAGCCTCTTCGAGAAAAAAATATGCCTTTTCAAACTCCTTTAATCTTTTATTTGTAGAAGCTAATTTATAAAGCACTTGTTCTTTTAACCTAATTGCCTTATCAAGTTTTGAATCTTTAATTGTAAGGTATACTTGATAATAATTATCTCTTATATTTTTATGTTCTTTTTTATTTAAAAAAGTAATTCCTAAATTATTTTCCTTTTCCGATAACGAACTTACAACAGACACTAATTTTTCAACATGTTCTAAACCTAGTTCATATTGTTTGTCTTGAACATTATTTTCTAAAGTGTTATTTTGAGCAACTAAAAAAAAGTTTTCTAATAAACAGATCATCAAAAAAAGAATGCGAAATTTTGATATATTGAACAGGGAAGAAAATATCATAAAGCAAATGATCTAGATTGATAAACTATCGTTAAACTATTTCATTTTTCATTGCAAAAATAGCTAAACCAACACTATTTTTAACATTGATTTTTTTTATTAAATTTTTACGATGTGTCTCTACAGTACTTTCACTTATTCCTAAATTATCACCCATTTCTCTTGTAGTGTATTGTTGGGCAATAAGCTTTAAAATTTGATATTCTCGTCGAGTTAAAGAATTAATTAGCATTCCTTCTTGACTTCCATTATCATGTATAGGTTTACCCATAAACGTCTTCATCATCTTCTCTTTGACTTCATCACTAAAATATTGGTCGCCTTTATGTACATTTTTAATTGCCTTTACAATATGTTCACCAGCAGATTTTTTTGGTATAAAGCCTAAGGCTCCCATCCCTAATACTTCTTTGATTAACTTAATATCATCATAACTTGATAAAATTACAATCTTAGGCACATCTTCAAGATCTTTAAATTTTTTAAGTACTTCTATACCATCTAGTACTGGCATACTTATATCTAAAATTAATACGTCTGCAGAATGTTCACCAAACCAATCAATTACTTGCTTTCCATTTAACGAAAACCCAACTACATCTATATCTCGTTCTTGACCAAGCACAGCTATTACCCCATCAATTAATATTTGATGATCATCTGCAATATGAACAGTAATTTTATCGTCAAGAAACTCTTCTAATTCTACATTGACCATAACTTTGGTTAGTTCTAAATTCGTGTTAATATTAAACTAAACATTTAGGTATATATTGTGTTTATTCCTAATAAACAGATAAAAAGATTAAATATTTAACCTTAAAATACTAACTAAATAATCGTTTAGTGTTATTGTATAAATCTATACATTCAAAAGTAATATCTTATTCAAACAAAGTCAATAGTGAAAATGGGTGTTTTTAAAACTACCTATAAACCACTAGTTTTTAACATTTTTAATGATTTTAGCTTTTTTATTCATTAAATACAACTTTTTTTCACTTAAAACCACCTAAATTAATTGATTTTCAATTAGTTGTGAGTTTTTAAAAATAATTGTATATTGCAATATGGGAAAAGACACGCCTTACTTATTTAGGCGGATAGTAATATCTCTCTTTTCTCCCCTAAATTACTAAGGATTGAATAGTGTTTAGCGACAACATCACTCCATATTATTCAATACAAAAAGCAGTCAAATTTTCACTTGACTGCTTTTTTATTTCATTTTAGAGTCAGTCTACCTTAGCCTATCAACAGATTTTATAAGGTTTTCATCCTTTTGAATTCCTCTATTTGCCATCACTAATAGTACGATAACAGCAATGGGTATAAAGACTCCTGTACTTGAATTGTCAGAAACTTGATTTTCTGGCAACGCAGCTGACACATACAAATAATAAATTAACACT
>DOIV01000041.1:0-1756 GCA_003511845.1 Flavobacteriaceae bacterium
GCTCAACATCAGAAATATTATGACAATTGGCACACAATTTAATATCGGCTCGTAAATTATCAAGAGCAGTGGTTAAATATGTCGTTCTTTCTTTGGGTTGCTTTAATAAATGTAAGACTAATCGTAAAGCAGTACGCTTACCAATTCCTGGTAATTGCGACACCTCATTTACCGCATTTTCTAAAAGTTTTGAAGAGAAGTTCATTAGGACAAATGTAATTTATTAAAAATTTAAAAATAAACGATTTAAAAATTAAATTTTGTTTCTTTGTGAATAAGAGTTGAAAAATTCAATCTAAAGACTAAAGCAAATGAACCCAACTACCATACTATTATTAATTGCAGGCTATTTCGGACTTTTACTATTGGTCTCCTTTTTTACAGGAAAAAACGATTCTAACGATACTTTTTTCAAAGGAAACAAACAATCACCTTGGTATGTGGTTGCTTTTGGGATGATAGGTGCTACACTCTCTGGCGTTACCTTTATTTCTGTGCCAGGCATGATAGAAGGGCAACAATTTGCTTATATGCAAGGTGTTTTTGGTTTTTTTGTTGGCACTCTTTTTATCATACTCGTTTTACTTCCTCTTTTCTACCGATTGAACGTCACCTCTATTTATCAATATTTAGAACAACGTTTTGGCAAGGTCAGTTATAAAACTGGTGCTTTTTTCTTTCTACTTTCTAGAGTTACTGGAGCTTCTTTTCGGTTGTTTTTAGTCGCCTTATCTATGCAATACATTGTCTTTGCAGAATTAGGTGTTCCGTTTTGGCTGACTGTTGTTCTTTCTATTTTACTGATATGGATTTACACCTTTAGAGGAGGCATAAAAACTATCGTTTGGACAGACACACTACAAACCCTAGCCATGCTTACCGCAGTTGGTGTTGCTATATATTTAATTCTTCAAAAATTAGATTTGACCTATATCGAGTTCTTACAATCAGAAGCATTTGCATCAAAAAGTAAGATATTCCATTTTGATGATCCAAATTCTAAGATTTATTTTTGGAAATATTTTATTGGTGGAATTTTTATTGCCATTACCATGACAGGTCTAGATCAAGACATGATGCAAAAAAACCTAAGCTGTAAAAATCAAAAGGATGCACAAAAAAACATGTCAACCATGATTACTTTATTGGTAGTTGTTAACTTTATATTTTTATCACTAGGAGCATTATTATTTGTCTATGCTGATAAATTCGGAATTGAAATCCCCTTTGTTGATGGTAGAGAACGAACCGATTTATTATTCCCAGAAATAGCTATGAATAGCGGTTTAGGTTTCCCTTTATCTGTTGTCTTTATTATAGGATTAATAGCTGCAGCTTATTCAAGTGCTGATAGTGCTTTAACTTCGTTAACCACATCATTTTCAGTCGATTTTCTTGGCATTGAAAAAAGACCTCAACAAGAACAAAAACCATTGCGTCAAAAAGTACATATTGCTGTTTCTCTTTTATTAATAATTGTAGTCATTATTTTCAACAACCTTGATGGTAGTGTGGTAAATAACTTATTTACCTTTGCAACCTTTACCTACGGCCCTTTATTAGGTTTATTTGCCTTTGGTATTTTAACCAAACATAAAATTAAAGACCAATATGCTTGGCTGGTAGCACTTTGTGCAATTGCATTAACAATAACTATTGCTTTTTTACCTGAAACTATTATTGGAGCCTATAAATTTCAATGGGAAATATTACCAATAAACGGATTACTCACCTTTGTAGGGTTGTGGTTGATACG